>NZ_JAJCXD010000117.1:0-12939 GCF_021056305.1 Actinokineospora sp. PR83 | reverse complement strand
GCTGCTGCCGCCCGCCCCGCGCGTCGAGTTGCCCACCTACGCGCTGCGCAGGCGCCGCTACTGGCCCGCAGGCGGCGCGGCGGGCGACCCGGCCGCGCTCGGCCTGGCCCCCGGCGGGCACGCCCTGCTCGGCGCGGCCGTCGTCCTGGCCTCCGGCGACGGCGCGGTGCTCACCGGCCGCGTCAGCGCCGCCGAGCACCCCTGGCTGGCCGACCACGTGGTCGCCGGGCAGGTCGTCGTCCCCGGCACGGCGCTGCTCGACCTGGCCCTGCACGCCGCCGAGCAGGTCGGCGCGACCGCTGTGCTCGACCTGGCCATGCAGGCGCCGCTGGTGCTGCCCGCGGGCGGCGTGCTGATCCAGGTCGTCGTCGGCCGCGCCGCCGACGACGGCTCCCGCCCGGTCACCGTCCACTCGCGACCCGACGACGCGCCGTGGACCCGGCACGCCATCGGCGCGGTCGGGACCACCGTCGCCGCCGCGACCGCCCGGGTGGACCCGCAGGACGGCGACGAAATCCTGCTCGACGACCTGCACGCCGGGCTGTCCGCGCGCGGGGTCGACTACGGCCCCGCGTTCCAGGGCCTCGTCCGCGCCCAGCGCGACGGCGACACCGTCGTGGCCGAGGTCACCCTGCCCGAACCGTTGCAGCCCAGCGGTTTCGGCGTGCACCCCGCGCTGCTCGACGCCGCCCTGCACGCCACCGCGCTCGGCGGGTTCCTCACCGACACCACCACCGCGCACCTGCCGTTCTCCTGGCAGAACGCGCACCTGCTGGCCACGGGCGCCACCGCGCTGCGCGTCCGGCTCGCCCCGGCGGGCCAGGACACCGTCACCGTCACCGCCGTCGACCCGGCGGGCGCGCCCGTGCTGTCCGCCGAGCTGTCCTTCCGGCCGCTGTCGGAAACCGCGCCCGGCGCCGCGCCGGTCAACGACCTCTACCGGCTCGACTGGGTGCCCGTCGCCGCCGAGCCCGTCGACAGCGCCGTCTCCGACGCCGACGTGCTCGGCGCGCTCGACGCGGGCGGCGAGGTCGTCTGGCGCGTCGGTGACCCCGCCCTGGCCGCCGTGCTGCCCGTCCTGCGCCACGCCGCCGCGGGCGAGGCCCGCCTGGTCGCCCTGCTCGACGGCGACGACCCCGACTTCGCCGCCGTGGGAGGTCTGCTGCGCTCCGCGGGCACCGAGCACCCCGGCCGCTTCGCCGTGGTCGACGGGCACGAGCCGGTGCGCTCGGCGGAACCGTGGGTGCGCGTGCGCGACGGCGTCACCACCGCCCCGCGCCTGGCCCGCGCCACCGCCACGACCGCGCCGTCGCCGTTCGGGCCCGACTCCACCGTGCTGATCACCGGTGGCACCGGCACCCTCGGCAGCCTGCTCGCCCGCCACCTGGTCGAGGCGCACGGCGTGCGCGGGCTGGTGCTGGCCAGCCGCTCCGGCGGTACCGCGCCCGAGCTGCCCGGCGCCGATGTCACCGTCGTCGCCTGCGACGTCTCCGACCCCGACCAGGTGCGCGCGCTGCTCACCGAGCACGCCGTGACCGCTGTGGTGCACGCCGCGGGCATCCTCGACGACGGGGTGCTGGAGTCGATCACCCCCGACCGCGCCGCCGCCGTCGCCGCGCCCAAGGCCGACGCCGTGCGCGTGCTCGACGCGGCCACCCGCGACCGGGACCTGACCGCGTTCGTCGCCTTCTCCGCCGCCGCCAACCTCTTCGGCAACCCCGGCCAAGGCGCATACGCCGCCGCGAACGCCGCCGTCGACGCGGTGATCGCCGCCCGCCGCGCCGCGGCCCTGCCCGGGGTCGCCCTGGCCTGGGGCCTGTGGGAGCGCGCCAGCGGCATGACCGGCCACCTCGCCGACCGCGACCTGGCCAGGATGGACCGCGGCGGCGTCCGCGCCCTGACCGACGCCCGCGGCCTGGAGCTGTTCGACGCCGCCCTCGCCGCGGGCGACCCGCTGCTGGTGCCCCTCGGCCTCGACCTGGCCGCCGCGCGCGCCGAGGGTGACCCGCACCCGCTGCTGCGCGGCCTGGTGCGCCCCGCCCGCAAGCGCGCCGCCGCGGGCGGCGCGACCCCGTCCGGGTTCGCCGCCCTGTCCGGCAGGCAGCGCCGCGCGGCCCTGCTCGACGTGGTGCGCGCCCAGGTGGCCGCCGTGCTCGGGCACGACTCCGCCGACGGGATCGACCCCGGCCGCGCGTTCCGCGACCTGGGCTTCGACTCCCTGACCGCGGTGGAGCTGCGCAACCGCCTGGCCACCGCCACCGGCGAGCGCCTGCCCGCCACCGTGGTGTTCGACCACCCCACCCCGCAGGCGCTGGCCGAACTGCTCGCCGGTCGCCTCGAACCCGCCGCCGACCGCGCCCCGGTGGCTGCGGCCGCCGCCGACGAGCCGATCGCGATCATCGGCATGGCCTGCCGCTTCCCCGGCGGCGTGCGCGGCCCCGACGACCTGTGGGAGCTGGTGACCTCCGGCGGCGACGCCGTCGGCGGCTTCCCCACCGACCGCGGCTGGGACCTCGACGGCGGCTTCGACCCCACCGGCGAGCGGCCCGGCTCCACCTCCGTGCGGGCGGGCGCGTTCCTGCACGACGCCCTGGAGTTCGACGCCGACCTGTTCGGGATCTCCCCGCGCGAGGCGCTGGCCACCGACCCGCAGCAGCGGCTGCTGCTGGAGACCGCCTGGGAGGCATTCGAGGCCGCGGGCATCGACCCGCGCGGCGTGCGCGGCAGCCGCACCGGCGTGTTCGCCGGGCTCATGCACCACGACCACGCCTCGCGCCTGCACCGGGTTCCCGCCGAGCTGGAGGGCCTGGTCGGCACCGGTGCCTCGGCCAGCGTCGCCTCCGGCCGCGTCGCCTACGCCTTCGGCCTGGAGGGCCCGGCGCTCACCGTCGACACCGCGTGCTCGTCGTCGCTGGTGGCCATCCACCTCGCCGCCCGCGCGCTGCGCTCCGGCGAGTGCGACCTGGCGCTGGCGGGCGGGGCGACCGTGCTGTCGACCCCCGGGCTGTTCGTCGAGTTCTCCCGCCAGCGGGGCCTGGCCCCCGACGGGCGGTGCAAGCCGTTCTCCGACTCCGCCGACGGCACCGGCTTCGGTGAGGGCGTCGGCCTGCTGCTGCTCGCCCCGCTGTCAGCCGCCCGCCGCCTGGGGCACCCCGTGCTGGCCGTGCTGCGCGGCTCGGCGGTCAACTCCGACGGCGCCTCCAACGGCCTCACCGCCCCCAACGGCCCGTCGCAGGAGCGCGTGATCCGCGCCGCGCTGGCAGACGCCGGACTGCGTCCGTCCGATGTGGACATGGTGGAGGCGCACGGCACCGGCACCACCCTGGGTGACCCGATCGAGGCCCACGCGGTACTGGCCACCTACGGGCAGGACCGGACCGACCCGGTGTGGCTCGGCTCGGTGAAGTCGAACATCGGCCACACCCAGGCCGCCGCGGGCGTCGCGGGCGTGATCAAGGTCGTGCAGGCTGTGCGGCACGGCGTGCTGCCCGGCTCGCTGCACGCGGAACACCCCTCCGCGCACGTCGACTGGAGCGCGGGCGCGGTCTCGCCGGCCGCGGGCAGCCGGGCCTGGGACGCCGAGGTGCGCCGCGCGGGCGTGTCGTCGTTCGGCGTGAGCGGCACCAACGCGCACGTGGTCATCGAGCAGGCCCCCGGGCCCGCTCCCGCCGCCGACGCGCCCGAGCGGGCCGTGCCGTGGGTCGTGTCCGGGCACACCGAGTCCGCCGTGCGCGAGCAGGTCGCCAGGCTGCTGGCCGCCGACCCCGCCGGGCCGGTCGAGACGGCGGCGGCGCTGGCGACCGGCCGCGCCGCCCTGCCCTGGCGGGTGACCGCCGCGGGGCGCACCCGCGCCGAACTGGCCGCCGGGATCGAGGCGGCCGTGCCGGTCGAGGCCGTGCGCCGCCGGACCGCGTTCGTCTACACCGGGCAGGGCTCGCAGCGGCCCGGGATGGGGCGCGGGCTCGCCGCCGCCTTCCCGGTGTTCGCCGAGGCGTGGGACGAGGTCGTCGGCCTGTTCCCGGCCGAGGTGCGGGCGGCGATCGCGGACGGGTCGCGGATCGGGGAGACCCGGTTCGCCCAGCCCGCGATCTTCGCCTTCGAGGTGGCGCTGACCCGGCTGCTGGGCTCGTGGGGCGTGGTCCCGGACGTGGTGGTCGGGCACTCCGTGGGTGAACTGGCCGCGGCCTGGGCGGCGGGGGTCTTCCCGCTGGCCGACGCGGCGCGGCTGGTGGTCGAGCGCGGCGCGCTGATGGGCGCGGTGACCGCCGAGGGCGCGATGGCCGCCATCGCCGTGCCGGAGGACGCGGTCGAGCTGCCCGGGGGCGTCGAGGTCGCCGCGGTCAACGCGGCCGACTCCGTGGTGGTCTCCGGCGACGCCGACGCCGTGCGCGCGCTCGTCGCCACCTACCGCGAGTGCGGGGTGAAGGCCTCGCTGCTCAAGGTCAGCCACGCCTTCCACTGCGCGCACGTGGACGAGGTGCTGCCCGCCTTCCGCGCCGTGGTCGAGCAGGTCGAGCGCGCGGAGCCTGCCATCGAGTTCATCGGCGTCGCGGGTGGGCACGACCCGGCGGGTGTGGACTACTGGGTGGACAACGTGCGCCGCGCGGTCCGCTTCGCCGACGGCGTCGCCCGGCTGGGCGCCGTGCACGCGATCGAGGTCGGGCCGGAGGCCGCGCTCGCCCCGTTCGTCCCCGGCTGCGTCCCCGCCCAGCGCCGGTCCGAGACCCCGGACGAGGAAGCCGACCTGGTGCGAGCCCTGGGCCTCCTGCACGCCGTGGGCGCCCCGGTCGCCTGGGCTGCCTTCTTCGGCACCGGGCTGCGCCGGGTCGCGCTGCCCACCTACGCCTTCCAGCGCCGCCGTTACTGGCTCGACGCCGCCATCCCTGCCCGGGGCGACGACCTGTGCCACCGCGTCGAGTGGACCCCCGTCCACGTGGGCACCGGCGCCGCGGGCGCCCGCTGGGGCGTGCTGCCCGGCGACCCCGCGCTCACCGCGGAACTCCTCGCCGCGGGCGCGGTCGAGGACGGCGCGACCGGCTGGCTGCTGCCCGCGACCTCCGTGGAGCACCTGCTCGCCACCCTGCGCGACCTCGACGACGAGCGGCCGGTCTGGGTCGTCACCCGCGGCGCCGTCGCCGTCCAGCCCGGCACCGAGGTCGACCCCGGCCTCGCCGCGGTCTGGGGCGCGGGCCGCGTCGCCGCGCTGGAACTGCCCGGCACCTGGGGCGGGTTGCTCGACGTCGAGACCGGGGCGCAGGCCCTGGCCTTCGCGGGCGGCCGGGAGGACCAGGTCGCCGTCCGCTCCGACGGCGCCTGGGCGCGCAGGCTGGCCCCGGCTCCCGCTGCGCCCGCGGGCTGGACGCCCTCGGGCACCGTGCTCATCACCGGTGGCACCGGCGCGCTCGGGCAGCACACCGCCCGCCGCTTGCTCGCCGACGGCGCCGAGCGCGTCGTCCTGGTCAGCCGCGGTGGCACCCCGGTCGACATCGACGGCGCCCACGTCGTCGCCGCCGACGCGACCGATGAGGACGCGATGCGCGCGGTCGTCGAGCAGTGGCGGCCCACCGCCGTCGTGCACGCCGCCGGGGTCGCGCTGACCAAGCCGCTGATCGAGACCACTGACGACGACCTGGCCGCGGTGGCCGCGGCCAAGGTCGCGGGCGCCGAGGTGCTGGACCGGGTCACCCGGGACCTGCCGCTGGACGCCTTCGTCGTCTTCTCCTCCATCGCGGGCGCCTGGGGCAGCGGCGGCCAGGTCGCCTACGCCGCCGCCAACGCCCGCGTCGACGCCCTGGTGGCCAACCGCCGTGCCGCCGGGCTGCCCGGCACCGCTCTGGCCTGGGGCCCCTGGGACGGGGCGGGGATGGGTGGCGGCCGGGTCGGCGCCGACCTCGCCGCGCTCGGCCTGCGCCCGCTGCTGCCCGCCCGCGCCCTCGACGCCCTCCACCGCACCGGCGCCGCGCACCTGGTCGTCGCCGACGTCGACTGGCCGCGGTTCACCGAGACCTTCACCGCCCGGCGCCCCAGCCCGCTGCTGGAGCGCCTCGCCCCCGCGCCCGCCGCGCCGGTCGCCGTGCCCGCCGTGGTGGACCTGCCGTCCGAGGACGACCTGCTCGACCTCGTCCGGACCACCACCGCCGCGGTCCTCGGGCACGCCGACAAGGCCGCGGTCGGCGCCGACCGCACCTTCCGCGACCTCGGCGTCGACTCGCTGACCGCGGTCGAGGTGCGCAACGCCCTCACCGCCGCCACCGGGCTGGCCCTGCCCGCCGCCGTGGTCTTCGACCACCCCACGCCGCGCGACCTCGTCGCGCGCATCACCGCCGACCTCGCGGGCCGCACCGCCGCGCCCGCGCGCACCGCCGCGGCGACCGACGAGCCGATCGCGATCGTCGGCATGGCCTGCCGCTTCCCCGGCGGCGTCGACAGCCCCGAGCGGCTGTGGGAGGCCCTGGTCGGGGGCCGGGACCTGGTCGGGCCGTTCCCGGCCGACCGCGGCTGGACCGGCGAGGGCCGGGGCGGGTTCCTCGACGCCGCCGCGTTCGACGCCGGGTTCTTCGCGGTGAGCCCGCGCGAGGCCGTGGCCATGGACCCCCAGCAGCGCGTCCTGCTCCAGGTCGCCTGGGAGGCGCTGGAGCGCGCCGGGATCGACCCCACCGGCCTGCGCGGCGCCCCGACCGGGGTGTTCGCGGGCATCAGCGGCCAGGATTACGTCTCGCTGCTCGGTGCCGCCGCCGAGGACGTCAGCGGGCACGTGCTCACCGGCAACGCCGTCAGCGTCGCCTCCGGCCGCATCGCCTACGCCCTGGGCCTGGAGGGTCCGGCGGTCTCGGTCGACACCGCCTGCTCCTCGTCGCTGGTCGCCCTGCACTGGGCCGCGCGCTCGCTGCGCTCGGGCGAGTGCGACCTCGCCCTGGCGGGCGGCGTGACGGTCATGCCCACCCAGGGCACCTTCACCGAGTTCGCCAAGCAGGGCGGGCTGTCGGCCGACGGCCGCTGCAAGGCCTTCGCCGACGGCGCCGACGGCACCGGCTGGTCGGAGGGCGCGGGCGTGCTCGTCGTCGAACGCCTCTCCGACGCCCGCGCCCGCGGCCACCGCGTGCTGGCGGTGCTGCGCGGCTCGGCGGTCAACCAGGACGGGGCGTCGAACGGGCTCACCGCCCCGAACGGGCCCGCCCAGGAGCGGGTGATCCGCGCCGCGCTCGCCGCCGCCGACCTGGACCCGTCCGATGTGGACGTGGTGGAGGCGCACGGCACCGGCACCGCGCTCGGTGACCCGATCGAGGCCGAGGCGCTGCTGCGCACCTACGGTGCGGGCCGCGACCCGCGGTCGCCGCTGTGGCTGGGCTCGCTGAAGTCCAACACCGGCCACACCCAGGCCGCCGCCGGTGTCGCCGGGGTCATCAAGGTCGTGCTGGCCCTGCGCAACGGCACCCTGCCGCGCACCCTGCACGCCGAGCGGCCCACCGCGCACGTCGACTGGTCGGCCGGGTCCGTCCGGCTGCTGTCGCAGGCCCAGCCCTGGCCGGAGGGCGACCGGGTGCGGCGCGCGGGTGTCTCGTCGTTCGGCATGAGCGGCACCAACGCGCACGTCATCCTGGAGCAGGGAGACCCCGTCGAGCCCACCGCCGACGCGCGGGTGGACGCCGTCGTGCCGTTCCTGGTGTCGGCCCGCACCCCGGAGGCGCTGCGGGCGCAGGCCGCCCGGTTGGCCGCCGCGCTGCCCGCGCTGCCCGCCTCGGACGCCGCGCATTCGCTGGCGACCACGCGGGCGCTGATGGAGCACCGGGCCGTGGCGGTCGGCGCGGACGCCGTGGCCGCGCTGGCCGCGGGCTCCGCGCACCCGCTGCTCGTCTCGGGCGCGGCCGGGGAGCCGGGCAAGGTGGCGTTCGTCTTCCCGGGTCAGGGTTCGCAGTGGGTGGGCATGGCCCATGAGTTGGCGGCGGAGTCGCCGGCGTTCGCGGCGCGTCTTGCCGAGTGTGCTGCGGCGTTGTCGGGATTCGTGGACTGGTCGTTGGACGAGGCTTTGGGTGATGTCGCGCTGGTGGAGCGCGTGGACGTCGTTCAGCCGGTGCTGTGGGCCGTGATGGTGTCCCTCGCTGAGGTGTGGCGTTCATGGGGCATCGAGCCCTCCGCCGTCGTGGGCCACTCGCAGGGGGAGATCGCTGCCGCGGTGGTGGCGGGTGCTCTGTCGCTTGAGGACGGTGCCCGGGTCGTCGCGCTGCGGTCGAAGGTGCTGCTGCGGCTGGCAGGCCGGGGCGGGATGGCGTCGGTCGCGCTCGGCGTCGACGACGTCCGCGCGCGGATCGCGCCCTTCGGGGAGCGGCTGTCGGTCGCCGCGGTGAACGGGTCGACGGCCGTGGTGGTCTCCGGCGAGCCGTCCGCGCTGGACGAGCTGGTCGCGGGCTGCGCGGCCGACGACGTGCGGGCCAAGCGGATCGCGGTGGACTACGCCTCGCACTCCGCCCAGGTCGACGAGCTGGCCGACGAGCTGCTGGCCGCCCTCGCCCCCGTCCGACCGGTCGCGGGCACCATCCCGGTCCGCTCGACCGTCACCGGGCGCACCGAGGACGGCACGGCCTTCGACGCCGCCTACTGGGTGCGCAACCTGCGCTCGCCGGTCGAGTTCGCCGACGCGGTCGACGCGCTGGTCGCCGAGGGCTTCGGGACCTTCGTGGAGTGCTCGCCGCACCCGGTGCTGACCATGTCGCTGCCCGAGGGCGTGACCGCCGTCGGCTCGCTCAAGCGCGATGAGGGGGGCCTGGCGCGCGCCCTGCTCTCCCTCGGTGAGCTGGTCGTCGCGGGGGTCACGCCCGACTGGGCCGCCGTCGTGCCCGGCAGGCCCGTCGACCTGCCGACCTACGCCTTCCAGGAACAGCGCTACTGGCCCACGCCGCGGCCGGTGACCGGCGACGTCACCGCCGCGGGCCTGGCCGCCACCGGCCACCCGCTGCTGGCCGCCGCCGTCGCCCTGCCCGCGGGCGGGCAGGTGCTCACCGGGCGGATCAGCGTCGCCGCCCTGCCCTGGTTGGCCGACCACGTGGTCGCCGGGCAGGTCGTCATCCCCGGCACCGCGCTGCTCGACATGGTGCTGCTGGCCGCGGGCGACGCGCTGGCGGACCTGACCTTCGCCGCCCCGCTCGTGCTCCCCGCCGAAGGCGGCGTGGACGTGCGCGTCACAATCGATGGCGCGGCGGGCGGCGCGATCGAGGTGCACGCCCGCCCCGACGGCGGCGACTGGACCCGCCACGCCACCGCGACCCCCGGCGCTCCTGCGCTCCCGGCCGCGCTCGGGGAGTGGCCGCCCGCGGAGGCGGTGGAGATCGGCACCGACACCCTCGCGGACCTCTACGCCGACCTGGCCGTCGCCGGTCTCAGCTACGGCCCCGCCTTCCAGGGCCTGCGCCGCGCGTGGCAGCGCGGGGACGAGGTCTTCGCCGAGGTCGCCACCGACCCCGGCGCCGAGGGGTTCGGCCTGCACCCCGCCCTGCTCGACAGCGCGCTGCACGCCGCCTCCCTCGGCGCGGGCGGCGCCGCGGGCCTGCCGTTCTCCTGGACCGGCGTCACCCGCCACGCCGAGGGCGCGCAGACGCTGCGCGTGCGCCTGGCCCCCGCGGGCGACAACGCCTTCAGCGTCGCCGCGTTCGACGCCGATGGCCGCCCGGTCCTGACCGCCGACGCGCTCGCCCTGCGCCCGGCTCCGGACCTGGACGCCGCCACCGAACCGCTGCACACCGTGGAGTGGACGCCGGTCGACGCGCCCGCGGCCGCGCCGCCCACCCGCGAGGTCGTCCGCGCGGACGGCACGTTCCAGCAGGTCGTCGCGCGCGTGCAGGAGTTGCTGCGCGGCGACGGCGACATCGTCCTGCTGGTCGACGCGACCACCGAGACCGGCGCGGCCGCGGGCGGTCTCGGCCGCGCGGCCGCCGCCGAGCACCCCGGCCGCGTCGTCGTGGTCGAGGCCCGCGCAGGCCAGGACGTCCCGGCGGCCCTGCTCGGGCAGGTCGTCGCGCTCGGGGAGCCCTGGGTCCGGGTGCGCGACGGTGCAGGCGGCACCGGGATCGAGGTGCCGCGCCTGGTCCGGATCGAGCCGACCCCGACCGCGCCGCTGTTCGGCCCGGCCGACGCCGTCCTGGTCACCGGCGGCACCGGCGCGCTCGGCGCCGAGGTCGCCCGCCACCTCGCCCGCTCCGGCGTACGGGAACTCGTGCTGGCCAGCCGCAGCGGCGGGGCGGACGACCTCGTCGCGGAGCTGGCCGGGTCGGGCGCCGCCGTGCACGTCGCCGCCTGCGACGTCAGCGACCGCGCCGCCGTGGCCGCCCTGCTCGCCGCGCACCGGGTGACCGGGGTCGTGCACGCCGCCGGGGTCATCGGCGACGGCGTGGTCACCGGGCTCACCGACGAGCAGGTCGCCGCCGTGTGGGCGCCCAAGGTCGATGCCGCCCGCCACCTCGACGAACTGGTCGACGACCACGCCGCCCTCGTCGTCTTCTCCGCCGCCGCGGGGCTGTTCGGCAACGCCGGGCAGGGCGCGTACGCCGCCGCCAACGCCGCGCTCGACGCCCTCGTCGCCCGCCGCCGCGCCGCGGGCAAGCCCGCGGTCTCGCTGGCGTGGGGGCTCTGGGCGCAGGACAGCGGCATGACCGGGCACCTCACCGGCACCGACCGCCGCAGGCTCGCCCGCGCGGGAGTCCGGCCCCTGACCACCCCCGCCGCCCTCGACCTGTTCGACCGGGCACTGGCCGCCGACCGGGCGCTGCTGGTCCCGATCGGGCTCGACCTGCCCGCGGTGCGCTCCGCCGGGGACCCGCACCCGCTGCTGCGGGCGATGGTCCCCGCCGCCTCGCGCCGCGCCGCCACCCCCGCGGGCGACCTGCTCACCCTCGTCCGCGACACCGCAGCCGCCGTGCTCGGCCACGACTCCGCGACCGCGGTCGGCGCGGACCGGGCGTTCAAGGAGCTCGGCTTCGACTCGCTGACCGCGGTGGAGCTGCGCAACCGGCTCAGCGCCGCCACCGGCCTGCGCCTGCCCGCGACCCTGGTGTTCGACCACCCCACCCCGCGCGCGGCCGCCGACCTGCTCGCGGGCCTGCGCGAGCCCGCGCCCGCCGCGCCGATCGCGCCCGTCCGCGCCACCGCGCACGACGACCCGATCGCCGTGGTGGCGATGGCGTGCCGGTTCCCCGGCGCGGACGACCCGGACGCGCTGTGGCGGCTGGTCGTCGACGGCGTCGACGCCACGGGCGGGTTCCCGGTCGACCGGGGTTGGGTCCTGCGGCCCGACTACACCCCCGTGGGCGCGTTCCTCGACGGTGCCGCGGACTTCGACGCCGACCTGTTCGGCATCTCCCCGCGCGAGGCGCTGGCGATGGACCCGCAGCAGCGCGTCCTGCTGGAGACCGCCTGGGAGGCCGTCGAGCGCGCCGAGCTCGATCCGCGCTCGCTGCGCGGCAGCCGCACCGGCGTGTTCACCGGCATCATGTACTCCGACTACGCCAGCAGGCTCCCCTCGATCCCCGAGGACCTGGCGCCGCTGCTGGCCACCGGCAGCTCGGCCAGCGTCGCCGCGGGCAGGCTCGCCTACGCCCTGGGCCTCGAGGGCCCGGCGATGACCGTCGACACCGCGTGCTCGTCGTCGCTGGTGGCCCTGCACCTGGCCGCGCAGGCGCTGCGCGCGGGGGAGTGCGACCTGGCGCTGGCCGGTGGCGCGACCGTGCTGTCGACCCCCGCCGTGTTCGAGGACTTCGCCCGCCAGGGCGGGCTGGCCGCGGACGGCCGCTGCAAGCCGTTCTCCGCCGACGCCGACGGCACCGGCTTCGGCGAGGGCGTCGGCCTGCTCGTCCTCGCCCGCCTGTCCGACGCCCAGCGCAACGGCCACCCCGTGCTGGCCGTGCTGCGCGGGTCCGCGGTGAACTCCGACGGCGCCTCCAACGGGCTGACCGCTCCGAACGGCCCGGCCCAGCAGCGGGTCATCCGGGCCGCGCTCGCCACCGCGGGCCTGCGACCGTCCGATGTGGACCTGGTTGAGGCGCACGGCACCGGCACCACCCTCGGTGACCCGATCGAGGCCCAGGCCCTGCTCGCGACCTACGGCCAGGACCGCGCCACCCCGCTGCTGCTGGGGTCGATCAAGTCCAACATCGGCCACACCCAGGCCGCCGCGGGCGTCGCCGGGGTCATCAAGGCGATCCAGGCCATCCGGCACGGCGTGGCGCCCCGCTCGCTGCGCGCGGGCGAGCCCACCCCGCACGTGGACTGGTCGGCCGGGTCGGTCGAGGTGCTGGCCGAGCAGCGCGACTGGCCCGCCGTGGACCGCCCGCGCCGGGCGGCGGTGTCCTCCTTCGGCATCAGCGGCACCAACGCCCACGTCGTCCTCGAGCAGCCCCCGGCCGCCGCGGCGCCGCGACCGGTCGAGCCGACCGCGCTGGTGTGGCCGGTGTCCGGGCGTTCGGTCGCGGCGCTGCGCGCCCAGGCCGGGCGGTTGGCGGAGTTCGCCGAGACCGCCGACCTGGCCGCGGCGGGTGTGGCGCTGGGGACGACCCGCGCCGCGTTGGAGTTCCGCGCCGCCGCGACCGGGTCCGACCGCGAGTCGCTGATCGCCTCGCTGCGGCGGCTGGTGACCGGAGACGCGGTCGAGGCCGTCGCGGGCCCGGTGGCGTTCGTGTTCACCGGTCAGGGGTCGCAGCGGGCGGGCATGGGTCGTGAGTTGGCGGCGGCGTTTCCGGTGTTCGGTGCCGCGTGGGATGAGGTCGTGGGCTTGTTCCCCGTCGAGGTGCGGGAGGCGATCACCGAAGGTACGCGGATTGATGAGACGCAGTTCGCGCAGCCTGCGATTTTTGCTTTTGAGGTTGCGATGGTGCGGTTGTTTGGTTCGTGGGGTGTTCGTCCGGATGTGGTGATCGGGCATTCGGTGGGTGAGATTGCTGCGGCGTGGGCTGC
>NZ_JAJCXD010000116.1:0-3208 GCF_021056305.1 Actinokineospora sp. PR83 | reverse complement strand
GGGGGTGGTTGGTGTCTCAGACACCGCACAGTGGATGCGTAGCATTTTTGTAACAAGCCCTCGGCCTATTAGTACCAGTCAACTCCACCCGTTACCGGGCTTCCATCTCTGGCCTATCAACCCAGTGGTCTAGCTGGGGGCCTTAACCACTCAAAGGTGGTGGGAGACCTCATCTTGGAACAGGCTTCCCGCTTAGATGCCTTCAGCGGTTATCCCTTCCGAACGTAGCCAACCAGCCATGCCCCTGGCGGGACAACTGGCACACCAGAGGTTCGTCCGTCCCGGTCCTCTCGTACTAGGGACAGCCTTCCTCAAGTCTCCAACGCGCGCGGCGGATAGGGACCGAACTGTCTCACGACGTTCTAAACCCAGCTCGCGTACCGCTTTAATGGGCGAACAGCCCAACCCTTGGGACCTACTCCAGCCCCAGGATGCGACGAGCCGACATCGAGGTGCCAAACCATGCCGTCGATATGGACTCTTGGGCAAGATCAGCCTGTTATCCCCGGGGTACCTTTTATCCGTTGAGCGACGCCGCTTCCACCAGCCAGCGCCGGATCACTAGTCCCGACTTTCGTCCCTGCTCGACATGTCTGTCTCACAGTCAAGCTCCCTTGTGCACTTGCACTCGACACCTGATTGCCAACCAGGCTGAGGGAACCTTTGGGCGCCTCCGTTACCCTTTGGGAGGCAACCGCCCCAGTTAAACTACCCACCAGGCACTGTCCCTGAACCGGATCACGGTCCGAAGTTAGACACTCGGTACGATCAGAGTGGTATTTCAACAATGACTCCACCCACACTGGCGTGTGAACTTCACAGTCTCCCACCTATCCTACACAAACCGAACCAAGCACCAATACCAAGCTATAGTAAAGGTCCCGGGGTCTTTCCGTCCTGCCGCGCGTAACGAGCATCTTTACTCGTAGTGCAATTTCACCGGGCCTATGGTTGAGACAGTCGAGAAGTCGTTACGCCATTCGTGCAGGTCGGAACTTACCCGACAAGGAATTTCGCTACCTTAGGATGGTTATAGTTACCACCGCCGTTTACTGGCGCTTAAATTCTCAGCTTCGCCCTTGCGGGCTAACCGGTCCTCTTAACGTTCCAGCACCGGGCAGGCGTCAGTCCGTATACATCGTCTTGCGACTTCGCACGGACCTGTGTTTTTAGTAAACAGTCGCTTCTCGCTGGTCTCTGCGGCCGCCTGACCCTAGCCCGCGAAGGGCTTCAAATCCTGCGGCCCCCCTTCTCCCGAAGTTACGGGGGCATTTTGCCGAGTTCCTTAACCATAGTTCACCCGAGCGCCTTGGTATTCTCTACCTGACCACCTGTGTCGGTTTGGGGTACGGGCCGCGTGGAAACTCACTAGAGGCTTTTCTCGGCAGCATGGGATCACTCTACTTCGCCTCATTCGGCTATGCATCACGTCTCAGGATATACGACTGACGGATTTGCCTACCAGTCTCCCTACACGCTTACACCAGTCACCAACTGCTGGCGGAGCTACCCTCCTGCGTCACCCCATCGTTTGGCTACTACCGGTTCAGGTCCCGCGCTCCACTCGGTCTCCCCGAAGGGAAACCTCGCTTTGGGCGGTTAGTATCACCGGGCTCACCAGGGACGCGTCCACACGGGTACGGGAATATCAACCCGTTGTCCATCGACTACGCCTGTCGGCCTCGCCTTAGGTCCCGACTTACCCTGGGCGGATTAGCCTGGCCCAGGAACCCTTGGTCATCCGGCGGACGAGTTTCTCACTCGTCTTTCGCTACTCATGCCTGCATTCTCACTCGCGCACCCTCCACGACTGGATCACTCCGCCGCTTCCATGGATGCACGACGCTCCCCTACCCACCCACACCACTGCCCAACCCCCCGAAGGAGGAAGGGGATGTATTGTGTGAGTGACACAGCTTCGGCGGTGCGCTTGAGCCCCGCTACATTGTCGGCGCAGGACCACTTGACCAGTGAGCTATTACGCACTCTTTCAAGGGTGGCTGCTTCTAAGCCAACCTCCTGGTTGTCTGGGCGACCCCACATCCTTTCCCACTTAGCGCACACTTGGGGGCCTTAGCTGGTGTTCTGGGCTGTTTCCCTCTCGACTACGAACCTTATCGCCCGCAGTCTCACTGCCGCACTCTCACACACCGGTATTCGGAGTTTGGTTGATTTCGGTAACCTTGTGGGGCCCCTAGACCATCCAGTGCTCTACCCCCGGTGAGAAACATGCGACGCTGCACCTAAATGCATTTCGGGGAGAACCAGCTATCACGGAGTTTGATTGGCCTTTCACCCCTACCCACAGCTCATCCCCTCAGTTTTCAACCTAAGTGGGTTCGGGCCTCCACGACGTCTTACCGTCGCTTCACCCTGGCCATGGGTAGATCACTCCGCTTCGGGTCTAGACCACGCGACTATGGCGCCCTATTCAGACTCGCTTTCGCTACGGCTACCCCACACGGGTTAACCTCGCCACGCAGCACTAACTCGCAGGCTCATTCTTCAAAAGGCACGCCATCACCCCAAAAGGCTCTGACGGCTTGTAGGCACACGGTTTCAGGTACTCTTTCACTCCCCTCCCGGGGTACTTTTCATCTTTCCCTCACGGTACTAGTCCGCTATCGGTCATCAGGAAGTATTTAGGCTTAGCGGGTGGTCCCGCCAGATTCACAGCGAATTTCACGAGTACGCTGCTACTTGGGAACACTCCCAGGAGACACCGGGTTTTCACGTACGGGACTCTCACCCTCTACGGTCACGCTTTCCAGACGTGTTCCACTAACCACAGTGTTTTCTCACTCCTTGCCAGTCCGGCAGAACCGGCCGAAAGGTCCCACGACCCCGAACACGCAACCCCTGCCGGGTATCACACGTATCCGGTTTAGCCTCATCCGCTTTCGCTCGCCACTACTCACGGAATCACGGTTGTTTTCTCTTCCTACGGGTACTGAGATGTTTCACTTCCCCGCGTTCCCTCCACACACCCTATATATTCAGGTGCAGGTGACACCACATGACTGATGCCGGGTTTCCCCATTCGGACATCCTCGGATCACAGCTCGGTTGACAGCTCCCCGAGGCTTATCGCAGCCTCCTACGTCCTTCATCGGCTCCTGATGCCTAGACATCCACCGTATGCCCTTAACAACTTGTTACAAAGATGCTCGCATCCACTGTGCAGTTCTCAAACACCAACCAGAAAACC
>NZ_JAJCXD010000115.1:0-10953 GCF_021056305.1 Actinokineospora sp. PR83 | reverse complement strand
CGAACCGCCGACCTACCGCTTTTCAGGCGGTCGCTCGTACCAACTGAGCTACCTGGCCATACAAAAAGTGCGAAAGCACTGAACCACAAGAACCACGCTGGTTCAGCAACAGATCGCACCGTGGGGGTCTGGGGGGTCGCCCCCCAGTGCAATGGCGAGCGCCCATGCTCACGCACTCCGTGAGCATGGGCGTGCCAAAGCGAGCGACCCTGACGGGACTCGAACCCGCGACCTTCGCCGTGACAGGGCGACGCGCTAACCAACTGCGCCACAGGGCCTTGCTCTACTGCTGGTGGAACCTTACCTTACCGGTGTTGCGTGCTCCCAACGGGATTCGAACCCGCGCTGCCGCCTTGAAAGGGCGGAGTCCTAGGCCGCTAGACGATGGGAGCCCAGGTGCTGCTTGCTCGGTGTCGCTGGAAGCAAGATTAGCTTAGGGCACACCGCCCAGCCACCGAAATCCGGGGTACCAAACAGGGTCTGACCTGCGCGGACCTCACTCCAGGGCGAGCAGGGCCTGGTGCAGCTCGGTGCGGTCGCCCGGGTCGAGGGCGGCGAGGAGTTCGTCGGTGCGGAGGTTGGTGGCGTCCTCGGCGGCTTCCCAGCGGACGGCGAGGTTGGGGATCGCCCCGGCGGTGGCGACGAGCCCGGTGATCGCCTCGGGGCGCCAGCCGATGAGCGGCAGCCGGTCGGGGCCCGCGCCGGGGTCGGCGATGACGGCGGCGGGCAGCGGGACGCCGCAGGCGCGGAGGGCGGCGAAGTGCAGGCCGCCGCGCAGCTCGCGGAAGAGCATCAGGGCGTGGCCGAGGCGCTCGGGGCCTTCGGTGGGGCGCGGGGCGGCGCGCAGGCCCGCGAAGAGGGGCAGGCCGCTGGCGTCGGCGGCGTCGACGACCGCCAGCAGCAGGTCGGCGGTGCGGTCGGGGGTGGTGGCGTGGGCCAGGTGGGTGCGCGACCACTGCCAGAGGGCTTCGCAGTAGGCGGCGAGGGCGGCCTCGGGCAGCAGGGTGGCGCGGGAGAGCAGCAGCTCGACCATCCTGGGCGGGAAGATGCCGAAGGTCTCGGCGGCGACCAGCGGGGTGGGGGCGCCGAGGGCGGCGGCGCGGCCGCTGAAGTAGAGGGTGTTCGCGGGTTGCCCCGCGGCGGCCTCCTGCTCGGCGAGTTCGGCTGAGGTCATGAAGGCGCCGCCGAGGCGCTGGACGACAGCGCGGGTCTCGGCGGCGACGGAGACGGCGGTCACGCGGGCAACGGTGTCACGGAATGGCCGGAATCCGCAATGGTCCGCGGGGGCCAAGTCGAGGGTGTCCGCTATTTACCGGCGCGCATTCGGTATAGCGGTCCGAAATGGGTTGCTCTATACCGGGAACGGCGTCGGCGGACGCCGTTCCCGGGGGCGCGGGCGGTCAGCGGCGAACCGGCGGGATCCCGTCCTCGCCGTCGACCAGGCCGAGCATTTCCAGCAGCTCGCGGCAGTCCCCGGCGTCCAGGGCGCTGCGCGCCACGGCCAGCCTGGCCCGGCGGACCTGCTCGTCGGAGACCCTGGCGGACTCCCCGGAGCGCGGTGCGGGGACGCCCCCGGGGTACTGCCCGGTCGAGCCCATGCTGTCCTGCTGGAGAAGGAAGCTCCGGACTTCGAGTGACCCGCTCATTGTTGCCTCCCCGGCTTTTGGTCTGGCGTGAGGCTATGAGAGAAGTCGGCGTTCTCGCAGCCCCCCGGCGAGTGAACCGGTCCACACCTTGGGTTGCCGAAAGTGATCGGTTTTCCCGACGCTTTGTGACAACGACCGACATTTTCCGGCCACCCCCTTCACCCGTTCGGCCCTGTGTGCGCCGCCTCGCACACCGTCCGCTTGCTGAACCCCTACCCCCCATGGGTATCTTGGAGGCATGGAGCACGAGCACGCCCCCGGCTACAGCGCCAAGAAGGACGCCCACCTGCGCAGGCTGCGCCGGGTGGAGGGGCAGGTCCGCGGCCTGCAGCGGATGGTCGACGAGGACAGCTACTGCATCGACGTCCTCACCCAGGTCTCCGCCGCCACCAAGGCGCTGCAGGCGTTCGCCCTCGAACTGCTGGAGGAGCACATGGCGAGCTGCGTCGTGGACGCCGCCAGGGAGAGCGACGCCGCCGCCGCGGCGAAGGTGCGCGAGGCCGCCGACGCGATCGCCCGGCTCGTCCGCTCCTGACCCGACCGGCCACCAGAGACAAGCCACCCAGCGACAAGCACACAGAGGAAGGCACGAACCGTGTCCCAGCAGACCGTCTACACCGTCACCGGCATGACCTGCGGCCACTGCGCCGGCTCGGTCACCGAGGAGCTGTCCGAGCTGCCCGGTGTCACCGACGTCGCGGTCGACCTGCCCACCGGGGCGGTCACCGTCACCAGCGACGCCGAGCTGGACCGCTCCTCGGTCGCCGCCGCGGTGACCGAGGCCGGGTACCAGCTCGCGGGCTGAGCCCCGCCCCACCAGCCCACGCCGACCCGAGGGAATCCCATGACCACCACCGAGCACGCCACCGACACCGTCGAGCTGGACATCGGCGGGATGACCTGCGCCTCCTGCGCCAACCGGGTCGAGCGCAAGCTGAACAAGCTCGACGGCGTGCGCGCCTCGGTCAACTTCGCCACCGAGCGCGCCACCGTCACCGCCCCCGCCGGGTTCGCACTGGACCGCCTGGTCGGCACGGTCGAGGCCGCGGGCTACACCGCCGCCCCGGTCGCCGAGCAGCGGCCGGACCCGGCGGAGGCGGACTCCGCCCACGACGGCGAGGCCGGGGAGCTGCGCAAGCGGTTCCTCGTCGCCGCCGTGCTCGGGGTGCCGGTCGTGCTGGTCTCGATGGTGCCCGCGTGGCAGTTCCCGACCTGGCAGTGGGCGGCGCTCGCGCTGTCGACCGTGGTGGTCGTGTTCTGCGCGTGGCCGTTCCACCGGGCCGCGGCGGTGAACCTGCGCCACGGCGCGGCCACCATGGACACCCTGGTGTCGATGGGCATCGCGGTCGCGTTCCTGTGGTCGGTGTACGCCCTGCTGTTCGGCGGCGCGGGCACGCCCGACCTGCGGCACGAGTTCAGCCTGCTGCCGCGCGGGGACGACGGCACCGCCGACGTCTACTTCGAGGTGGCCGTCGGCGTCACCGCGTTCCTGCTGCTCGGGCGCTGGCTGGAGGCCCGGTCGAAGCGGCGGGCCGGGGCCGCGCTGCGGGCGCTGCTGGCGATGGGCGCCAAGGACGTCGCCGTGCTGCGCGACGGGGTGGAGACCCGGGTCCCGGTGACGCGGCTGCGGGTCGACGACCTGTTCGTGGTGCGGCCGGGGGAGAAGGTCGCCACCGACGGCGAGGTCGTCGAGGGCACCTCGGCGCTCGACCGGTCGCTGGTCACCGGCGAGTCGGTGCCCGAGGAGGTGGGGCCGGGCTCGGCGGTCGTCGGCGGCACGCTCAACACCAGCGGGCGCCTGGTCGTGCGGGCGGCCAGGGTCGGCGCGGACACCCAGCTCGCGCAGATGGCCCGGCTGGTGGAGCAGGCGCAGACCGGCAAGGCGCAGGTGCAGCGGCTCGCCGACCGGGTCTCGTCGGTGTTCGTCCCGGTCGTGCTGGGCATCGCGCTGCTGACCCTGCTGGGCTGGCTGCTCACCGGGGCGGAGGCGGACGCGGCGGTGACCGCGGCGGTGGCGGTGCTGGTGATCGCCTGCCCGTGCGCGCTGGGCCTGGCCACGCCGACCGCGCTGCTGGTCGGCACCGGCCGGGGCGCGCAGCTGGGCATCCTGGTCAAGGGCCCGGAGGTGCTGGAGTCGACCCGCCGGGTGACGACCGTCGTGCTGGACAAGACGGGCACGGTCACCACCGGTCGGATGTCGGTGGTCGAGGTCGTCGCCGCCCACGGGGTCGACCCGGCCCGGCTGCTGCGGCTGGCGGGCGCGGTCGAATCCGGCTCGGAGCACCCGATCGCCCGCGCGGTGGCCGCGCACGCGGCCGAGGCCGGTCCGCTGCCGCCGGTCGAGGGCTTCCGCAACACCGAGGGCCTGGGGGTCACCGGCCTGGTCGACGGCGAGGACGTGGTGGTGGGGCGGCCCCGGCTGCTCGCCGAGCACGGCGTCGCCGGGATCGAGGCGCTGGCCGACGCCAAGGCCGCCGCCGAGGAGCGCGGGCACACCGTGGTCGCCGCGGCGGCGGGCGGGCGGGTCCTGGGGCTGATCGCGGTGGCCGACACGGTCAAGGAGTCCAGCGCGGACGCCATCCGCGCCCTGCGCGCCCTCGGCCTGCGCCCGGTGCTGCTGACCGGCGACAACGAGCGGGTGGCGTGGGCGGTCGCGGCCCGGGTGGGCATCACCGCCGAGGCCGACGTGATCGCCGAGGTGCTGCCCGCGGAGAAGGTGGCCGCGGTGCGCGGTTTGCAGGAGGCGGGCGAGGTCGTGGCCATGGTGGGCGACGGGGTCAACGACGCGCCCGCGCTGGCCGCCGCCGACCTGGGCCTGTCCATGGGCACCGGGGCGGACGTGGCGATCGAGGCGGGCGACCTGACCCTGGTCCGCGGCGACCTGCGGCTGGCCGCGGACGCGATCCGGCTGTCGCGGCGCACGCTGCGCACCATCCGGGGCAACCTGTTCTGGGCGTTCGCCTACAACGTGGCGGGCATCCCGCTGGCGGCCCTCGGCCTGCTCAACCCGATGATCGCGGGCGCGGCGATGGCGCTGTCCAGCGTGTTCGTGGTGTCCAACAGCCTGCGCCTGCGCGGCTTCCGGGCCGCCGCGGGCTGATCGCGCCCGGTGGGTGAACACCTCACCCGTCAAGGCGAAATCCGGGTGAACATTCGCTGAGAAAAATACACGTCCGGACCTCGCCGGAAACGCGTGCGCGTGCAACAATCGACGTGCTGACACCCCCCGGTCAGCACCTGTGGAGATCCCCTCCGGCCCCCGCGCTCCTCCCCCTGGCGCGGGGGCCTCTCCCTGTCGGGAGTCGGGGTCCGCGCAGGTCAGCGGCGGTGGCACCGGTAAACCATCCACACCGTCACACGTGCCCCAGGTCACAGGTTCAGGTCGGCCGCGACCCGTTCGTTATCCTGTGCCCGTGCCTTTTCCCTCTTTCGGACGCAGCCGCACTGACCCCAAGGCAGACGGCACCAGCTCAGGACGCCAGCGCGGCCCGCTGCGGGAGCAGGAGCAGCAGGACCTCCCCGACAGCGACCTGGAGAACTACCTGGCCGCGCTCTCCCCGGACAGCGACGTGGAGACCACCGGTTCGGGTCGCCGCTTCGGCAGCGCCGAGGTGCACCAGCTGCGCCTGCCGCTGGTCGCCAACGAGCAACTGCGCGAGATCGCCGCGTACCGCAACACCTCGCCGATGGCACTGGCCCAGGAGTGGGTCATGCAGCGGCTGGAGTGGGAAGCGCAGCAGCTCAAGCAATCGCAGTCCTGAACCCCGACACCCAACCGAGGAGCCCCGGTCCTGTGCGGACCGGGGCTCCTCGTCGTCAGGTCGGTGCCGCTCCCGCGCGGCCGACTAACAGCAGATGACTACAGCGGGATGACGTTCGTGGCCTGCGGGCCCTTGGTGCCCTGGCCGACCTCGAACTCGACGCGCTGGTTCTCCTCCAGCGTGCGGAATCCCTTGGACTGGATCTCGGAGTAGTGCACGAAGACATCGGCACCGCCGTCGTCCTGCGCGATGAAGCCGAAGCCCTTTTCCGAGTTGAACCACTTGACAGTGCCCTGTGCCATAAACCTGCCTCCAACGCAGGAGCATTGGGGCTGCACCATGCAGCCCCGGGCCGCCCCCGGGCGATACTCCCGCCCACTACAGCGGGAAAGCAGCGCGCCCGCGTTCTCGTTCCGCGAGCGTGTAAGCACGAACACAGAAACTACGGCCTGCACGGCAAATCGTATCGAGCGAAACCCCGGCGCACTACTGCCTGACGGGCGCTCGACTCGGCCATGCGGGTGATGTGGGTGAGCACGCTCCGCAATGGTCGCACCGCACTTCGAACGCGAGGCGAACTGCGTCGGAATTCCATTGAATGTGTTGCGCGTCACAGTGTTCTCGGTCAACTTCCGAGTGGCCCGCCACGTCGTTACGGGTGCACACGCAATGGGGGAAGGGAAACACACATGGACACGCGGAGGCGCTGGTTCCCGGCGACGCTGCTGGGCGCGGGCCTGGTCGCCGCGCTGGCCCTGGGGGGCTGCACGAGCGAGGGCGCGGCCTCGGCCGCGGGCGGCGGCGGGGGACAACCCGCCGCGGAGCAGAGCGTGGCGAAGTCGGCCACGGTGACCACCTCCCCGGCGGCGGGCGCGGTGGACGTCGGCCCCGGCGGACCGGTCACGGTGACGGTGGTCGACGGCGCGCTGGAGACGGTGTCGCTGACCAACCCGGAGGGCAAGCAGGTCAAGGGCACCCTCTCGGCCGACCGCAAGTCGTGGGCGGTCGCCGAGGACCTCGGCTACGGCAAGACCTACACCTGGTCGGGCTCGGCCACCGGCGACGACGGCAGGGCGGTCGCCTTGGCGGGCGCGTTCACCACGGCCAAGCCCAAGCGCCAGGTCGGCGCCAGCCTCAACACCGGCGACGGCCAGACCTACGGCGTCGCCATGCCGATCGCGGTCACCTTCGACGCGGCGGTCAAGGACAAGGTCGCGGCCGAGCAGGCGCTCGCGGTGGAGACCTCGGTCCCGACCGAGGGCGCGTGGGCGTGGCTCGACGACCGCCGGGTGCACTGGCGGCCCAAGGAGTACTGGAAGCCCGGCACCCAGGTGAAGGTCACGGTCGACATCTACGGCCGCGACCTCGGCGCGGGCAGCTACGGCCGAGCCGACGTCACCTCCGCCTTCGCCATCGGCCGCTCCCAGGTCGTCAAGGCCGACACCCAGACCCACCGCATGCTCGTCTTCCGCGACGGTGTCCAGACGGCCGACTTCCCGGCGTCGATGGGCCTGGAGTCCGACCCCGGCCGGGTCACCAAGAGCGGCACGCACGTGGTGATGAGCAAGCACTTCACCTACGCGATGACCAACCCCAAGTACAACTACGAGAACGTCGTGGTCCCCTGGGCGGTCCGCATCTCCAACAACGGCGAGTTCATCCACGGCTACGCCCCGTCCATCCCGCAGCAGGGCAAGGCCAACGTCTCCCACGGCTGCATCAACCTCGCCCCCGCCAACGCCAAGCTGTACTTCGACTCGGTCCTGGTCGGCGACCCGGTGGAGATCACCGGCAGCAACCAGCAACTGAGCGCGGTCGACGGCGACATCTACGACTGGGCCATCACCTGGGACAAGTGGACCACGATGTCCGCCAGCAGCAACTGATCGATCCGGGGGAGGGGTGGGCGGCCGAGTGGCCACCCACCCCTCCCCCGTCCCACCCCACCCACGCGCCCACTCGGCCCCATGCCTCGACGCCCGTCCCAACTCACCGCACCCCCGGGTCCTTCGGCCTCGACGCCCCTCTCGACCGACCACCGCGCCCCCGCGTGCCCTGCCTCGACCCACCACCGCACCACCAGAACCCAGCCCCTGTGCCCGTCTCGACCCACCACCGCACCGCCGGGGCCCCGCCTCGGCTGATCACCGCGCCCCCGGGCCGCGCGGTGGCTACTGTGGCCCGGTGAGCCGCTTCGCCGCGCTGTCCCCGGTGCTGGGCCATCCCCCCGCCGCGGCCCCGGCGGAGCCCGAGGAGGTCGCCGCCGGGTACCTGGTCGTGCGCTCCTCCGGGGCCACCGCCGCCCGCCAAGCCCTCGACGCCGCCCGCGGCGGCAAGACCAGGGCCGACCCGGACCGGGTCCAACTGCTCATGCGCGCCACCCTCCCGCGCCACCTGCCGCCCGCGGGCACCACCATCGGCTTCGGCGACTGCGAACTGCGGGTCCACCCCGGCGACCGCCAGGGCATGGTCCTGCTGACGGTCGCCACCCACAAGCTCTCAGTCGACTTCGGCGAACTGCGCCCCCTGCTGTTCCGCCAGGTGCCGGTGGAGCGGGGCCTGCAATCCCTGTTCGCCACCTCGGTCGCCCACCTGCTCGCCGTCGCCGAAACCCTCGACCCGCACGGCGCCAAGGCCTACCTCCTCGGCCTGGCCGAACTGGTCCTGCGCACCGCCCTGCGCACCGAACTCGACCGCGCCGACGCCCTCGCCACCCGCCGCCGAGCGGCCACGGAGTACATCCGCGAACACCTCTCCGACCCCACCCTCACCGCCGAGCGCATCGCCGAAGCCCTCTTCATCTCCCGCCGCCGCCTCTACCAACTCTTCGACGACGGCGACGGCGTCTCCGGCCGCATCAGAACCCTCAGGGTGGAACGCGCGAAGGAACTCCTCGCCGACCCCGCCCTCGGCGTCCGGGGAATCGGCGAGATCTCCCGCCAGTGCGGCTTCGCCAACGCCGCCCACTTCTCCAGAACCTTCCGCAAAGCAGTAGGCCAAACCCCCCGCGACTACCGCGACGAAGTGCTGGGCACCTAGAACCCACCAGCAAAGCCGCCCAGCCACCCCGCCCCGGCACCCACCGCCCGAACACCACCGGCGCAGCCGACAACCACCGCGCCACCTGCCGGCCGGGCGGCCAGCCACCTGAACCCCACCGGGCGCAGCGGAAGCCAGCCACCCCACCAACCGCCGGCCCGGCTACGAAAAGGCCCGGGTGGGTGGATCTGCTTGGGTGGGGGAGCCGATCATGTGCAAGCCTGCCCGGGCAGTGGGGCATCTCTTCAGCCCCACTCGGTCACACTGGGCACATGATCGGCGTAGGGGCCCCGCCCAAGCAGATCCACCCACCCGGGCACGCCCCCAAAACTCCCGGCGCTCCAAGCCCAGACACGACCAAGCGGATCCAGCACCACACTCCACCACTCACGCGAAAGACACCGACGACACCAACCGCCCCAACGTCGAGGCCAACTCCAACCACCCGCGCCCGGTCGTCGAGTGCAGGGTGAACACCGCCATCCGCCGCCCCTCCGGCTCGATCACGATCGCCTGCAACTGGCACCCGGGTTCCCCGGCCGGGATGCGGTCGGCGATCACCACCGGGTGCCCGCGCTCGGTCCGCGCCTCGGTCACGTCCTGGATGTCCGGCCCGGCCGCCGCCTCCAGGTAGTCCCGCAGTTCCGCCGCGGCGCCCGCCCCGTGTGGCACGTCGCTCACCACCACCAGCGCCACCAGCACCGCGGGGTCGGCGGCGGCGTGCTCGACCACGGCGACCAACCCGGCCCCGTTGGCGTGCGCGAGTTCGGCGGCCTCCACGGCGGACTGCCGCAACCCGGGGTCGTGGGCGGATTCCGGTCCGCGGGCGCGCACCATCAGCGCGGCCAGCTCCTCGGCGGTCTGCTCGGGACTGGTCAGCGAAACCGGGGTGACGCCGGGGACAGCGGCCAGTTTCACCGCCGCGGTCCGCGGGTCGGCGCCTCGACGAGGACGATCGTTTCCCGGCCTGCCTGCGCGGGCACCAGCGCGCCCGCGAACGCCCCCGCCGCCCCGGTCGGCCGGACCACGCTCCCGCCCGCGGGCGAGAACAGCCGGGCGAGGGCGGCGGTGGCCCCGGAGAGCCCGTCCAGCACGGGGATCATCCCGCGGACGGCGGCGGGCCCGGCCGGGGCGGGCGCCCCGCGCAGGGCGTCCAGCTCGGCAGCCGCGGCGGACGCGGTCCGGTGGTGCTCCTCCGCGAGCGCGCGGGCGGCCCGCAGCACCTCGTCCAGCCGCGACCGCAGGGCGGCGAGGGTGGACTCGGCGGTCGCGTGGTCCATCCCGGCCACCGCGGCGGCAGCGGGCGTGGCGGCCAGGTCCAGGTTGTTGCGCGCGGCGTGCACGTCGTCCTCGGCCGCCGAGATCCGCCCCCGCACCTTCCGCGCCTCCGCGTCCAGGTCGGCCGCCGCCCGCCGGTTCCCGGCCAGCACCCCGGCCCACCCCGACAGCACCTCAGCCGCCCGCCGCAACCGCTCCGCCCGATCCTCCGCATCAGGCGGAACACGCCCCAGCGCCGCCGCGAACGACTCCGCCGCGGCCCCCGCCCACCCCCCGGTGGCCTCCCGCGCCCGCCGCACCGCGGGCTCGACCTGCCCCAACGCCTCCGCCGCGGCCACGAACCCGCCGGCGGCGGCCACCGCCGCGTCCGGGTCGCCCGGCACCGGGTCGAACCCCAACCCGCGGTAAGCGCTCACCACGCCCCCTCCCCACCCGAAACCGGAGACGCCACCCCGACGCGCCGTCCCGCACCGGTCCGGCTCCCCCGGGGAGCCCGCCCCACCCAGGGGCCGCGGACATCCCGCCGACCCCGAACAGCGCCCGCAACGCCGACTCCCGCCCCGGCCCCGGCCTCTGCGCCGAACTTGAGCCCGAGCCCGAGCAAGATCATCCGGCCCTGGGGACCCCCCATTTCCACGTTACCGGGTGGGGGTGACGGTTCCGGTGCGTCGGCGAGGGGGGTGTGGACAACCTCGGGTGGGGTGTGGACAGCCGGGGGCATGGTCAGTCGCGGAGGTGACGGGTGAGGGCGGCGGTGACGTCCGCCTCGGTGTCGGTGTAGGCGTTGTCGGCCGCGCGCAGGCCCGCCGCTGCTCCGGTGATGGCGGACGTGGTGGTCGTCAGGGCGCTCCGGGCTTCGGTGGTGAAGGCGGTCAGCGCTGCCGCGAGGTCCGGGGGGCCGACCGGTGTGGTCGCGTCGGCGTCGAGGCGCACCTCGGCCAGGGTGTCCGCGGTGTCGCGGAGCCTGGCCGAGGCGGTGGCCAGTTCGCCGGGGTCGGCGCGGTAGCCGGTCACGCGCCGAAGACCGACGGGTAGGCGGGGGGCAGGTCGTCGAAGAAGTCGGTGCCCTCACCGTACTTGTCCTTGTGCTCCTCGTCCTCCGCGCCGGGGGCGCCCGCGCCGCCCGCCATGCCGGGGACCATGCCGGAGGTGCCGCCGCGACCGCCCATCGCGGACTCCGCGGCCAGCGCGCCCGCCGCGCCGCGCGCGGCCAGGCCCGCGCCGGCGCT
>NZ_JAJCXD010000114.1:0-10769 GCF_021056305.1 Actinokineospora sp. PR83 | reverse complement strand
CAGCGAGGCCGCCGCGGCGCGGACCGCGGCACCGCGCTCGGCGGCCGGGGTGTCGGCCCACGGGCCGCGGGCGGCGACGCCCGCCCGCACGGCCCGGCTGACCTCGTCCTCGGTGGCGGTGGGCAGGGAGCCGACCTCGTGGCCGTCCAGCGGGGAGCGGATGTCCAGGGTCACGGCCACGAGCCCTCCTCGGCGTGCGCGACGACCAGTTCGCGGACCTCGCACCCGGCGGGCTGCGAGAGGGCGAACACGATCGCGTCGGCCACCCGCTCCGGTGGGTTGAGCCGGGAGTCGTCGGCCGGGCGGTACTGCTCCGGGCGGTCGTCGAAGAAGTGCGTGCGCATCCCGCCGGGGACCACCAGCGTGACCCCGACCCGGCCCGCGGTCTCCGCCGCCAGGGCCCTGGTGAAGCCGACGACGCCGAACTTGGAGGCGCAGTAGGCGGTGGCGTCGCCGACCGCGCGCAGGCCCAGGGTGGAGGAGATGGTGACCACCCGCCCGCCGTCGAGCATCGGCAGTGCCGCGCGGATGACCGCGGCCGTGCCGAACAGGTTGACCATCACCACCCGTTCCCAGTCCTCTGCGGGCACCACGTCCAGCGCCCCGCACGCGTCGATCCCGGCGGCGGTGACGACGGCGCGCAGGCCGCCGTTGCGACCGGCGATCGCGGCGACGGCCCGTTCCGCCGCCCGGGTGTCGGACAGGTCCACCGCCTCGAAGTCGGCGACCTCCGCGGCCGAGGGGGCCGCCTTGTCGAGCACGAGCGGCTGCCCGCCCGCCGCGTGCACGGCGCGCACGACGGCCGCGCCCAGCCCGGACGAACCGCCGGTGACCAGCACCTGACCCAGCATTCAGCTCCTCCTCGTGAGAATTCCGGTTGTCGAGCGACCGCTGTGGTAGGGCACCACCACGGTCCGCCCACCCCAGCTCGCGACCAGTTCGGCCTCGGGCAGGGTCTCGGCGGAGTAGTCCCCGCCCTTGACCCAGACGTCCGGCCGCAGGACGCCGAGCACCTGCTCCGGGGTGCGCTCGTCGAACACGACCACCTCGTCAACGCAGCCCAGCGCGCTCAGCACCTCCACCCGGTCGTCCTGCGTGGTCACCGGGCGGTCCGGGCCCTTGAGCCTGCGCACGGAGTCGTCGGAGTTCAGGCACACCACCAGGCAGTCGCCGAGCGCCCGCGCGGCGCGCAGGGTGCGGACGTGGCCTGCGTGCAGGATGTCGAAGCACCCGCCGGTGGCCACGACGGTGCCACCCCTGGCGCGCACGGCGTCCACAGTGGATGGGCGGTCCGCCTCGGGGTGCTCGCGCAGCAGGAAGTCCGCCGCCGAGGTGACCGCGGCGGCCACCGCCTCGTCCGGTGCCGCGCCCGCCATCAGCCGGGCGGCGGCGGTGGCGGCGAACCGGTCCCCGGCCCCGCAGGGGTCCAGCACCGGGATGCGCCGCGCGGGGACCGCCGTGGGGGTGCCGCCGCCGTGCAGCAGCGCGCCCCGGGCGCCCAGGGTGACCACGACCGCGCGGGCCGACCACCGCCGCCGCAGCTCCGCGGCGGCCTCGGTGGGGTCGCCGAGCCCGGAGAACGCCTCGGCCTCGGCGGCGTTGGGCGTCACCAGCCGGGCGCCCGGGGTGGGCGCGGGGCCGCGCGGGTGCGGGTCCCAGACGACCGGCACCCGGTCGAGCACCGCCCGCAGCCGCTCGTCGCGGGCCAGGCCGCGGCCGTAGTCGGACACCAGCACCAGGTCGGCGCTGAGCACCTCGTCGAGCATCGCGTCGGTCGCCGCAGGCGGGCGCGGGCCGCCGCCGCTGTCGATGCGGGCCAGCGAGGTGCCGCCCGCGCGCAACCGGGTCTTGACCGGCGTCGGCTCCGGCGACGGTCCCCAGACCGCGGGCACGTCCCCGAGCGCGGCGCGCAGCCGCTGCCCCGCCTCGTCGTCGGCCACGGCGCTGACCAGGGTCACGTCCACCCCGTCGGTGTGCGCCAGGGTGGCCGCCAGCGCCGCGCCACCGGCCCGCGCGGTCTCCCCGCTCACGTCCAGCACCGGCGCCGGGGCGTCCGGGCACAGCCTGCCCACGGAGCCCCGCACGTCCACGTCGAGCAGCGCGTCCCCCACCACGACCAGCTTCACGGTCCGACCCCCTTCATGACGCCCTCCGGGACGCCCCGGGCAGCGCCGCCTCGAACGCCGCGCACACCGCGTGCACGGCCACGAGCTGCGCCTCCTGCACGTTGGCCGTGGCGCCCGGCAGGCACAGCACCTCGTCGGCGGCCTCGGCCAGCGGGTTGGGCCCCGGGCCGGTCATCGCCCACACCAGGGCCCCGGCCAGCCTGCCCGCGGTGGCCGCCTCCAGCAGGTTGCGGCTGCGCCCGCTGGTCGACAGCAGCACCAGCACGTCACCGGGCCGGGCGTGCGCGGTGACCTGCCGGGCGAAGACCTGCTCGTAGCCGTAGTCGTTGCCGATCGCGGTGACGCTGGAGGTCTCCGCGCACAGCGCGATCGCCGAGAACGGCCGCCGGTCGTCGCGGAAGCGGCCGACGAGCTCGGCGGTGAGGTGCTGGGCCTCGGCCGCCGAACCGCCGTTGCCCGCGGCGAGCAGCCGCGCGCCCGCCGACAGCCGCCGGGCCAGCACACCGCCCCACCGCGACACCAGCCGCGACTGCGCCCGCAGCCCGTCGAGGGTGACCGCGAGCCGGTCGAGGTGACCGCCCAGCGCGGCGTCGACCGCCGGGTCGAGTTGGGCCTCCGCGCTCACCGGGCCACCTCCACCATGTCCGCCGCCCCGAGGGCACTGCCCGTCCCGGCTGCGGCACCCGCGTCGACCCGAAGGTAGACCTCCTCGGTGGCCTGGGCGACGTGCTCCCACAGGTACCGGGCCTGCACCCGGTCGCAGCCCGCGAGGCCCAGGGCCTGGCGCTGGGTGGGGTCGGCGAGCAGCGAGCGCAGCGCCTTGGCCAGCGCCACCGGGTCCCGCGGCGGCACCAGCAGCCCGGTGACCCCGTCGACGACGGTGTCCACCAGCCCGCCCACGGCGGTGGCCACCACCGGCACCGAGCACGCCATGGCCTCCAGCGGCACGATGCCGAACGGTTCGTACCACGGCGCGCACACCACCACGTCCGCCGAGCGCAGCAGCGCGGGCATGGACCGCCGCGACACCCGCCCGGTCAGCCGCACCCGGTCGCGCACCCCGACCGACTCGGCGTGCTCCAGCAGCGCCCGCGCCTGCGGGTCGGCCTCGACGTCGGCGCCGCCGCCCGCGATGACCAGTTCGGTGTCCGGCAGCAGGCGCAGCGCGCTGATCACCTCGGCGAAACCCTTGCGCGGCACCAGCCTGCCGACCGTGACGACGCGGTGCCCGGTGCTCCTGGGTGCCCCCCGGCCGTCCGGGCTGAACCGCTGCGCGTCCACCCCGGACGGAACCACGGTCACCTTCTGCCGCGACAGCCCCATCCGCACCAGCTCGAACACCTCGTCGGTGCAGGTGGCCACGATGGCGTCGGCCCGCTTGCCCACCATCCGCTCGATGCCGATCCGCTTGGCCGGGCTGGTGTCGGCCGAACCCTGGTGGCGGCGCTTGACCGTGCCCAGCGCGTGGTAGGTGTGCACGACCGGCACGCCCACCGTCCGCGCGGCCAGGACCGAGGCCATGCCGGACATCCAGAAGTGCGAGTGCACCACGTCCGGGGTGTCGTCGCGCCAGTGCCGGGCCAGGAACCGGGTGAAGTCGTTCATGTGCGGCAGGAGGTCGTCCTTGGGCACCGGGGCGGCGGGCCCGGCCGGGACGTGCACGACGTCGTAACCGTTGGCGTGCACCACTGCCGGCGATCCCGGGTCGTCCCGGCGGGAGAAGACGGTCACCCGGTGCCCCCGGTCGGCCAGCGCGGACGCCAGACCGGCGACGTGGACGTTCTGGCCGCCCGCGTCCTCCTCGCCGAGGGCGGCGAGGGGGTTGGCGTGTTCGGACACCATCGCGATTCTCATGCGGTCACCTCCATCAGCAATCGGTCCCAAGCCTTGAGGAAGCTGTCGAGCCCGTACCGGGCCAGGGCGGTGCGCCTGGCCTCGACACCCCGCGCGCGGGCGGCGTCCGGGTCGGACACCAGCTCGCGCAGTCCCCGGACCAGCCGGTCCGGGTCGTTGGACACCACCCCGGCCTCCGGCGGCACCGCGCGGCCGACCTCGGTGCAGGCCAGCGCGACCACCGGCATCCCCAGGCACATCGCCTCCAGCAGCGACAGCCCCAGCGACGTCCACCGCACCGGGTGCAGGTAGACCCGCCGCTGCGCCACCTCCCGGTGCAGGTCGGCCATGGCGTGGTCGCCGCGGCCCATCGGCCCCAGCAGCTCGGTGCCCATGCCGTAGACGTCGAGCGGGGCGGCCTCGGCGAAGCGGGGCAGCAGGTCGGTGCCGACGACCCGCCCGCGGCGCACGGGTTCGTTGACCACGACCGCCGCCCGGGGCAGCTCACCGGTGTAGAGCGGTCCTGGGTCGACCACACCGTGCTCGATGACGGTGGTGCGGGTGCTGCCCGTGTCCCACATCAGCGCGTTGAAGTGGGTGACGTGCACCAGCCGCCCCGGCCAGTCGGCCATCGGGTGGCGCTCGTTGGGTGCCTTGGGCGTGTTGTGCTCCAGGTAGACCACCGGCATCCCGGCGGGCACCATGGGCAGCTCGCGCGGGTTCTGCACGACCGCCACGTCCGCGCTGCCGCGGTCGAGGCCCGACAGCGGCACCTCCCGCGCCGAGGGCCAGTCGCGCCCGGCCAGGCCCACCCCGTCGGGCGGGGCCACCAGCAGGAACTCGTGCTCGCCGCGGACGAAGGCGTTCGTCCACGAACCGTGCACGTGCCAGAGCAGGACCCTCATGCGCGGACTCCGATCAGCTCGTCGACGGCGTCGGCCACCCGGCGGGGGTCGACCCCGTCGAGGCACGGGTGGCCAGGTACCGGGCAGTCGCGGGCCCGGGTGTCCCGGCACGGCGCGGTCTGGTCGCCGAGCAGGACGTGCGGGCCGTGCGGTGCCCAGCGGGCGGCGGGCACCACGGGGGCGAACAGCGACACCACGGGGGTGCCCACGGCGGCGGCCAGGTGCGCGGGGCCGGTGTTGCCGACCACCAGCGCGTCGGCGCCCGCCAGCAGCCCGGCCAGCTCCGCCAGCGTGGTCCGGCCGCCCAGGTCGACCCCGGCCGCGCCCGCCACCCGGGCGGTCAGCGCGCGTTCGCCGGGGCCGCCGGTCACCAGGACCCGGTGCCCGCGCCCGGTGAGCACCGCGACCGCTTCGGCCCAGCGGTCCGGCGACCAGGTGCGGGCGGGGACCGACGCGCCGGGGTGCACCACCACGTACGGGCCGGGGGTGGTCGAGGGCTGCGGGAGGACCGCCAGGCCGCCGCCGTCCCCGGGGGGAAGCTCGAACCCGGCCGCCCGCGCCACCGCCAGGGCCCGTTCCGCCTCGGGGATGTCGGCGTCGTCGGTCAGCCGCACGTCCAACAGGGAACCGGGGTAGTCGATCGACCGGGCGACGATCCTGGGCACCCCGGCGAGCCGCAGCAGCAGCGCCAGCGGCAGCGGGCTCTGGTGGAAGGACGTCAGGACCAGCGCCACGTCCGGTCGGCGCTGCCGCACCGCGTCGACGAGGCGGTCCACGTCGGCGGCGTCCACCGCGGGCGCGGGGTTGGCCACCCAGGGGCACGCCCACACCAGCACGTCGTCGACCCCGGGCAGCAACCCGGCCGCCTGGCGGCCCGCGGGCCCCACCAGGAGGGTGACCTCGCCCGCCGCCGCGGCGGCCCGGACGGCGGGCCCGGCCAGCAGCACGTCCCCGTCGCTGTCGAGGCGGGCCACGATCGTCCTCACAGGACCACCGCCAGCGCGGCGTGCAGGTCCGCGACGACGACCGGGGCGCGTTCGACCTCCTCGGGCAGCGTCCGCTCGGTCGGGACCAGGATCGCCCGGGCACCCGCCGCGCGCGCCGCGTCGACGTCCGCGCCGATGTCGCCGATGACCACCGCGTCGGACGGGTCCACACCCAGCACCGCGCAGGCCGCGAGGACGAGACCCGGCTGCGGCTTGCGGCACGCGCAGCCGTCCTCCGGGCTGTGCGGGCAGACCTGCCAGGTGCCGAAGGGGCCGAGCAGGGCGTCCACCCTGGCGTTGACCGCGGCGACCTGTTCCTCGGTGAGCATTCCCCGACCGATGCCGGACTGGTTGCTCACCACCCCGGTGGGAATCCCCCGGCCCCGCAGCGCGGTGGTCAATTCCGCCGCCCCGGGCATCGGGCGCACCAGCGCGGGGTCTCCGTTGTAGGGCACGTCGTGCACGAGGGTGCCATCCCGATCCAGCAGCACAGCGGCAGGAGGTGGTGTCACGGGAGCAGTGATATCCAGCATCTTCGCTGGTAAACACTTCGACGGTAAGCAGACGCTCGTACTGGTGAATGGAAAAATGGCCGTCACCCGACGTGGATCAGGCTCTTGTCTCCCATCGGGAAATATCCGCCGGAACATCCCCGGAAAGCCGGGAACGGGATCGAGAAACATTCACCCGAAAGGATTCACCTGAAAGGGTGGCTTTCACTGTTCCACGTGTTGGGTGACCAGCCCCCGGACGAAGTAGCGCTGGGCGCACAGGAACAGCACGATCATCGGCACCGTGGCCACCACGCTGGCCGCCAGCACGATCTCCCACTGCGACTCCCCACCCTGGCCGAACCGGTCGAGCACCGTCTTCAGCCCGCGCGGCAGCGTGTAGAACTGCGGTTCGCGCAGGTAGATCAGCGGCTTGATCAGGTCCGTCCACGCCGACCGCAGCTCGAACACGAACACCACCACCATCCCCGGCCGCGCCAGCGGCAGCGCGATGCTGGTGAAGGTGCGCAGCGGACCGGCGCCGTCGACCCTGGCCGCGTCGAACACCTCCGAGGGCAGACCGAGGAAGAACTGGCGCAGCAGGAAGATGTAGAACGCCGAACCGAACAGGTTCTGCGCCCACAGCGGCACCTGCGTCGTCGCCAGGCCCACCGCGTGCCACTCCAGGTACACCGGGACCATCGTGACCGCGCCGGGCAGCATCATCGTCGCCAGCACCAGCCCGAACAGCAGACCCCGGCCGCGGAAGCGGTAGCGGGCGAAGCCGTAGGCCACGACCGCGCTCGACAGCGTCGCCGCGACCGCCGCGGCCACCCCGACCGCGACGCTGTTGCCGATCCAGGTCAGCAGCGGCACCGCCCGCCACACCTCGACGAAGTTCTGCGGCGCGAACGGCACCGGCAGCAGCGCGTTGTCGAACACGTGCGCCCGGTCCTTGAGCGAGGCGCTCACCAGCCACGCGAACGGGTAGCCGAAGGCCACCGCCGCCACCACCAACCCCGCCAGCGCGACCCCGCGCCCCCTGGTCCTCATCGCGCCTCGCCCTCGTAGTGCACCAGCCGCCTGCTCGCCCGGACCTGGAGGGCGGTGATCAGCGCGATCACCACGAACAGCGCCCACGCCAGCGCCGAGGCGTAGCCCATCCGCAGCGAGCCGAACGCCTGCTGGAACAGGTAGATCACGTAGAACAGCGCCGAGTCGTCGCGGCCCGCCTCGGTCTGGGCGTTGCCGTAGAACATGACGTAGGCCTCGGTGAAGACCTGCAACGACGCGATCGTGTTGACGATGACGGTGAAGTACACCGTGCCGCTGATCATCGGCAGCGTGACGTGCCGGAACCGCCGCCACGGGCTCGCGCCGTCGAGTTCGGCGGCCTCGTACAGCTCCGGCGGCACCCTGGTCAGCGCGGCCAGGTAGATGACGGCCGTGCTGCCCACGGTCCACAGGCTCATCAGCACCAGGCCCGGCTTGATCCACGCCGGGTCGGTCGTCCAGTTCGGGCCGGTGAAGCCGAACCAGCCCAGCACGTCGTTGATGGCACCGGTCTGCCCGTTGAGCAGCAGCAGGAACAGCGCGGCGAGCGCCACCGGCGGGGTCATCACCGGCAGGTACAGCAGGGTCCGGAACACCCCGCCCGCGCGCCCGGCCCGGCGCAGCAGGCCGGCCAGGACCAGGGCCAGCACGATCTGCAGCGGCACGTGCGCGGCGGTGAAGAACAGCGTGTTCCCCAGCGCGGTGGCGACCTTGGGGTCGGTGAACAGCTCGCGGTAGTTGTCGGTGCCGACGAACTCCGCCGGGGTGAGCATGTCGTAGCGGGTGAACGACAACCACAGGCTGATCAGCATCGGACCCGCGGTGAAGACGGCGAAGCCCACCAGCCACGGCGACAGGAACAGCCACGGCGCCCGGCGCTCGGTCCGGCTCACGGTCTACCTCCCCAGTACCCGGTGCAGTGCGGCGTCGGCTTCGCGCTGCGCCTGCCGCAGCGCCTCCTCGGGGGTCTGCGCCCCGGTCAGCACCCGGGTGGCCGCCTGCTGCCAGGCCCTGATCAGGTCCGGTCCGGCGGGGCTGGCGGGCAGGGCGAACGAGTCGTCCTGCAACGCGCGCACGATCGGCACGCCCTGGTCCAGGATGCGGTTGCCCTGCGCGGCGTACACGCTCGTGAAGATCTCCTCGTCGGCCACCCGGTTGGCGGTGAACGTGCCGCCGTAGGGCCTGCCCTTGGCGGCCAGCGCGTCGCGGCGAGCCTTGGCGGCGGTGACCCAGGTGTCGGTGGCGGTCATGGTGACCAGGAAGTCGCAGGCCCGGTCCGGGTGCCGCGATCCCTTGGGGATGGCCCACGCCTGCCCGCCCAGTTCGGTGACGGGTTCGCCCCGCCGGTCGGTGAACGGGGTGATCGTCACGTCCACGTCGGGGGAGTTGGTGGCGAGGGTGTTGATGTAGAAGGAATCCATCGGCATGACCGCGAGCTGGTTCTTGGCGTAGGCGTTGTCGGCGCCGAAGTCGTTGAAGCCGTCCTTGAACGCCTTGAACGCCGCCCACGTGCCCTGCGACTTCACCAGGTCCGTGGTGTAGCGCAGGGTCTCGACCACTGCGGGGTCGTCGAGCCGCACCCCGCGCCCGTCCGGGGTGATCAGCTCCACGCCGTTGGCCTTGGCCCACAGCGGGAGGAAGTCGGGCAGCTTGGGGTCGAAGCCGATCCGCCGGAACCGCCCGCCCGCGTTGTCGGCCAGCCGGGTGCTCAGGTCGGCGAGGGCGGACCAGTCGGTGGTCGACACGGTGGCGGGGTCGACGCCCGCGGCGCGCACGGCGGTGTTGTTGATGATCAGCAGCCGCACGGTGGCGAACTCCGGTGCGCCGTAGACCTTCCCGCCGTAGGTGACCTGGCGCATCGCGGCGGGCCGGAACTGCGCCTGGTCCACCCCGTGCGAGCGCAGGCAGTCGTCGATCGGCTCCACCGCGCCCCGGGCCGCGTAGGCACCCAGCTTCGCCCGGTCGGCGTAGACGAGGTCCGGCGGTTCGCCGCCTGCGACGGCGGAGAGGAATTGCTGCTCGTCGAAGGCGCCCTCGTTGATCCGCAGGTCGGTGTCGGGGAACCGGTCGCGGAACACCGCGACGCGGGCGGTGGCGTGCTCGTCCGGCAGGCCGAAGCCCATGGTGGTCAACGCGTTGGGCGCGTCCTCGGGCGAGGCCCCCAACCCACCGCAGCCCCCGGACAACAGCACCGCCGCCACCACCGCGCACACCCGCACCCGTCGCCCCACGGCCACCCTCCCCCTCCCACGACCAGGCGGGAGCTACCCACTGGGGGTGTGGCCCAAACCACAGTGGGTGACGTGGTGGTGCCATGACCGTGATCGGCCGGGTGACCGGCGGCTCAGCCGACGTAGTTGCGCGCGGTGCGCCCCACGCGGGCGGATTCCAGCAGGCGCAACCCCTCCTCCACGTCGGGGGGCACCACCCGGCGCCCGGCCAGCACCCACGGCAGGCCCAGCAGTGCGCGACCCACCGCGCCCGCCGTCGCCCGGTCCTTCGGGGCACCGCGCAGCACCCAGGCGGTGTGCCGCACGGCGCTGCGCACCGGCCTGCGCAGCCACGCCGTCCACAGCGTGTTCCGGATGCCGTCGGCCCGCCTGGCCCGCGGGTCGCGCGCCCGCGACGGCGCGTGCCGCACCACCACGTCCTCGGCCCAGCACATCCACCAGCCGCGCGCGGCCAGGTCGATGGCGAACAACTCCTCCTCGCCGCCGAGCCACAGCCTCGGGCTGAACCCGCCGACGTCGCGGAACGCCGAGACCCGCACCATGCTGAGCCCGGCCATGATGCCCAGCAGCGCCGGGCCCGGCAGCCAGTCCGGGCCGGGAACGGGGGAGTGGCGCAGCTCCGGGGTGATCGGGTCCTCCCGCAGCCCCGGTTCGACCAGGCATCGCCCGGTGACCGAGCCCAGCTCCGGGTTCTCGTCGAGCAGGTCCGCGGCCCGGGTCAGCGCCCCCGGTTCCCAGCACGTGTCGTCGTCGCAGAACGCCACGTAGGGCGTGCGCACCCGCTCCACCGCCAGGTTGCGGCCGATCGCCCCGAGGTTGCGCGGGCTGGCCAGCAGCTCCACCTCCGGGAAGTCGCGGGCCACCGCCGCCGCGCTGCCGTCACCGGAACCGTTGTCCACCACGATGATCGGCGCCCGGTCCGGCAGCGCGGTCATGTGCGCGAGCGTGCGGCACAGCTCGGCCCGCCGGTTGTGCGTGATCACCACGACGGTCACCCGCCCGCTCACGCCGCGCCCTCCACCAGCTCGACGCGGCGCAGCACCCGGTGCGGCAGCGCGCTGCGACCGCGCGCCGCCGCGGGCAGCCGCCGCACGGCCTCCCCGAGGGCGGTGCGCGCCGCCCGGTCGCCCAGGGCCCGCCGGGC
>NZ_JAJCXD010000113.1:0-4864 GCF_021056305.1 Actinokineospora sp. PR83 | reverse complement strand
CGCGCAGGCGGCCCGCGCGCGCCTGGCCGACGAGGTCGTGCGGCGTCTCGACCACACCGGCCCGGTCCGCGTGGCCGACCCGGCGGACCCGCGCCGCGCCCCCGGCGAGCTGCTGGTCGTCCCGCACGGCCCGGGCCCCGGCCGCTGGGACCTGGTCGAGGCGCTGCGCGCGGACGCGGACGCGGTCGGGACCAGCGCCCTGCGCGCGGGCCGCCACGACCTGGGCGGGGTCGTCTGGGCCCGGTGACGGCCCAGCCCCCGCCAGCACCTCCCCGCTCGACCCCGCCGAAGAACGGAGAGCCACTGTGCCGCACGAGACCCGCCCACCCCGCACCAGCGCCCCCGCGCTGAACATCGTCACCTGGGCGGACGCCGAACTCGACGACGACCGCACCACCCTGCGCGTCGGCCACGGCCCGCTGCCCTCGGCCATGCACGGCGCGGTCGGCGCGACCGGCCGGGAGCTGGCCACGATCGGCGCGATCGGAGCGGACCTGATCCGGCTGCCCGCGGGCAGCGGCTTCCAGCCGCACACCCACCCCGGCCACCACGTGCTGACCGTCGTCGGCGGCATCGGCACGATCACCTACGGCGGCAAGGTCTACGAGACCAACGCCGGACAGACCTACCTCATCGAAGGCGACGTCCCGCACGCCGTCGGCGCCATCACCGACCACGTCATCCTGGCCGTGGGCTCCCCGCACATGCCCGTCGACCACGAGAACCGGATGGCCCCGGTGCCCTACGAGGAGGTCATCGCCCCCGATGGCGACCTGACCTGCCTGATCTGCGCGGTCACCGCCCTGGCCCCGACCAAGCTGCACGCCGAGGGTTGCCCGCACTGCCCGTGCGCGACGTGCGTCGGTGTCGCGCCGTGACCCCCGACCCGATCGCCGTCGTGGGTATGGGCTGCCGGTTCGCGGGCGGCGTGGACTCCGCCGACGACCTGTGGCGGCTGCTGCTGGCGGGGGAGACCACCGCCGGGCCGGTGCCGCCGGACCGGTGGCGCGCCTACGCCGAGCAGTCCCGCGAGCAGGCCGCCGCGCTGGACCGGGTCGTGGCCCGCGGGTCGTTCCGCGACGACGTCACCGGCTTCGACGCGGCGTTCTTCGGCATCTCCGCCCGCGAGGCCGAGCAGCTCGACCCGCAGCAGCGCACCGCGCTGGAGGTCGCCTGGGAGGCGCTGGAGGACGCGGGTGTCGCGCCGACCTCGCTCGCCGGGACGGACACCGCGGTCTTCCTCGGCGTCGGCACCGACGACTACGGGCGCAGGCTGCTCGAGGACCTGCCCGGGATCACCCCGTGGACCGGCATCGGCGCGTCGCCGTGCGGGGTGCCGAACCGGGTGTCGCACGCGCTCGACCTGCGTGGGCCGAGCGTGGCGGTGGACACGGCGTGCTCGTCGTCGCTGGTGGCGGTGCACTCGGCGTGTGCGGCGCTGCGGGCGGGTGAGACGCGGCTGGCGCTGGCGGGCGGGGTCATGCTGATGACCGGGCCCGGCCTCACCGCCGTGCTCACCGAGGCCGGGGCCGTGGGGACCGATGGGCGCAGCAAGCCGTTCGACGAGGCCGCCGACGGCTACGGCCGCGGCGAGGGCTGCGGCGTCGTCGTGCTCAAGCGCCTCGCGGACGCGCGTGCCGACGGCGACGACGTGCTCGCGGTGATCCGCGGCAGCGCGGTCCGCCAGGACGGGCGCACCGAGGGCATCATGGCCCCCAGCGGCGACGCCCAGGCCGACCTCATGCGCGCCGCCTACGCCGCCGCGGGCGTCGACCCGGCCACGGTCGGCTACGTCGAGGCGCACGGCACCGGCACGCCCGCGGGCGACCCGGTGGAGGCGGGCGCGCTGTGCCGCGTGCTGGCCCGGCCCGCCGACCGCCCGGTGTGCCGGGTCGGGTCGGTGAAGGCCACCATCGGCCACACCGAGGCCGCGGCGGGCGTCGCCGGGATGATCACAGCGGTGCTGGCGCTGCGCCACCGCTGGGTCCCCGCCACCCCGCAGGTCACCCGGCCGCGCTCCGACGTGCCGTGGCGGGCATCCGGCCTGGAACCGGTCGTGCGGGGCGTCGACTGGCCGGACCCCGGCCACCCGCGCCGCGCCGGGGTGGCCAGCTACGGCTACGGCGGCACGATCGCCCACCTCGTCCTCGAGGAGGGCGATCCCCTCGCGGCGCCCGCCGCGGCCGAGTTGGACGCGCCCGCGCACTTCGCCCTGTCCGCCGCGTCCCCGGCCGCGCTGCGCGCGCAGGCCGGTCGGCTGGCTGACGCCGTCGAGGCGAACCCGTTGCCGCACACCGCTTTCACCCTCGCCACCGCCCGCGCGCACCTGCGCCACCGGGCCGTGATCACCGCCGCGGACACCGACGCCCTCCGGGCCGGGTTGACCGCCGTCGCCGAGGGCACGAGCGCGGACGCGGTCGTGACCGGCTCCGCCCGCGACGGCGGGGCCGTGTGGGTCTTCTCCGGGCACGGCGCGCAGTGGGCCGGGATGGGCCGGGGGCTGCTGGACGTCGACCCCGACTTCACCGAGGTCATCGACCGCCTCGGACCGGTCTACCAGGCCGAGTTGGGCACGACGCCGCGCGAGGTCATCACCGCCGACGACCTGGGCGGGGTCGACCGCGTCCAGGCGGCCCTGTGCGCGGTGCAACTGGGGCTGGCCGCCTCTTGGCGGGCGCGGGGGCTGCGCCCGGCGGCGGTCATCGGGCACTCGGTCGGCGAGATCGCGGCGGCGGTGACCGCCGGGTCGCTGACCGAGGCCCAAGGCGCCCGGCTGGTGTGCAGGCGGTCCGCGCTGCTGCCGCGCGCGCAGGGCCGGGGCGCGATGTTCCTGGTGGACCTGGGTTTCGACGAGTGCGCCGAGGCCGTCGCCGACTTCGCGGGCGTCACCGCCGCGATCTCCGCCTCCCCGCACTCCACCGTCGCCGCCGGTGACGCCGACGCCGTCGCCCTGGCCGCGGCGGCGCTGACCGCCGCCGGGCGGACCGTTCGCCGGGTGGACTCGGACGTCGCGTTCCACACCGACCACATGCGCGACCTCGCCGGGGAACTGGCCGTCGCCGTCGCCGACCTGACCCCGGCGCGGCCGGGGACCACCCTGTACACGACCGCGCTGGCCGACCCGCGCGGCGGCCACCCGCAGGACGCCGCCTACTGGGCGGCCAACCTGCGCGACCCCGTCCGGTTCGCCCAGGCCGTCCAGGCGGCCGTCGCCGATGGGCACCGCACGTTCCTCGAGGTCTCCGCCCACCCCGTCGTCGCGCACTCGATCACCGAGACCCTGGCGGCCGAGGGCGTCACGGACGGCGCTGTGGTCCCCAGCCTGCGCCGCGACCGGCCCGAGGCCGCGATGCTGTCGTCGGCCGCCGCCGCGCTGCACTGCCGGGGCGTGCGCGTGGACCTCGACATCCCGGCGGGCAGGCGGGTGCGGCTGCCCGGGGTCGCCTGGCAGCACAGCCGGTTCTGGGTCGAGCGCCCGTCGCCGACCCGGCCGGGACCGCCGAACACCCTGCTCGGCGCGGGCACCGACGTGCACGGCGTCGCCGCCAGGGTGTGGACCACGACGCTGCACACCCGCACCCGCCCCTACCCCGGCAGCCACCCGGTGCTGGGCACCGAGATCGTCCCCGCCGCTGTCACGCTGCTCACCTACCTGGCGGCCGGGGGAGCCACCGGTCTGTCCGATGTGGAGCTCCACCGGCCCGTTGTCGTCCCCGGCGAGGACGACCCCGCGCGCGAGCTGCAGGTCGTCCGCGAGGGCACGGCGCTGCGCATCGCCTCCCGGCTGCCCGGCGGCGACTGGGCGGTGCACTCCTCGGCCCGCGCCCAGGACGCCGAGCCGCGCCGGGTGCTCGACCGGGAGGCCGACGAGCCGGTGGACGCCGCGGGCGTCGTCGACCGGCTGGCCGAGCTGGGCGTGGCCGCGATGGGCTTCCCGTGGCGGGTCGACAAGCTGACCAGGGGCGAGGGCCTGCTGGTCGCCGAGGTCGACGCCGACCCCGAGGGCGTGCTGCGCCACCGGGGCTGGGCCTCGCTGCTCGACGCCGCGCTGTCCACCGCGTCGGTCGTCTTCGACGGGCCGCCCGCGCTGCGCATGCCCGCGTCCCTGGACACCCTCGCCGTCGCCGGGACCGCGCCGGACCGGGCCGTGGTCGTCGCCGCGCTCGACCGGGACCGGCCGTTCACCGTCGACGTCGAGGTGCTCGGTGAGGACGGCGTGCCGCTGGCGCGGCTGACCGGCCTGCGCTACGCCGAGCCCGAGGGTGCGGCCGAGTCCCGGCCGGAGCTGGGCGAAACCGTCTTCGACATCCGCCCGACCCCGGTCGACGACCCCGCCGACGCGGTCCGCCGGGTGTCCGTCGCCGACCCCGGGCTGGCCGCCGCGCTGCGGGCGGCGGGCGCGGAGATCGCCGTCGACGCCGCGCACGTCCTGGTCCCGACCGGCCAGGACCCCGCGGAGTCGACGCTGGCGCTCATCCGGGCGGTCCGCGATGCCCGGCCGGGCCAGCGGGTCTGGGCCGTCGGCGGCGGGCACATCACCGCGGTCGGCCGGGTCCTGGCCACCGAGCACCCCGACACCTTCGGCGGCGTGCTCGACCTGCGCACCCCCGACGCCGCGCCCCGGCTGCTGCGGCACCTGACCCGTCCCGGCGCCGAGCCGGTGCTCACCCTCGACACCGGGGGCGCCACGGCTCCCAGGGCCGTGCCGCTGGGCCGCTCGTCCGGCGCCGCGCCCGCGTGCCGCCCGGACGGCACCTACCTGGTGACCGGCGGCCTCGGCGCGGTCGGCCTCGCGGTCGCCGCGCACCTGGCCGAGCGCGGCGCGCGCAGGCTCGTGCTGCTCGGCCGCACCCCGCTGCCGGCG
>NZ_JAJCXD010000112.1:19981-29222 GCF_021056305.1 Actinokineospora sp. PR83 | reverse complement strand
TTCCCGCGCGGCCTGGCCCCGGCCGCCGCGGTGGCCGCGCTGCGGGCGGGCCTGGCCACCGACCCGGCCCGGCGGCCCTGCACCGTCCGCGCGTTCACCGCCGCCGTCGTCGCGGGCCTGGCCGAACCCGTGCGCCCGGCCGCGACCGCGGTGTCCACACCGGACCGGGTGTTCGGCGGCTACCTGCTCGGCGAACCGATCGGCCGGGGCGCGACCGGCACCGTGCTCGCGGGCACGCGGTGCGCCGACGGCACCGCGGTGGCGGTGCGGCTGCTGCGCGCCGAGCTGAGCCGCGACCCGGACCGGTTCCGCTCCACCACCGCCGCCGTCACCGGCCTCGACCACCCGAACCTGGTGCGCGTGCACGAGGTCCTCGTCGACCGGGGCCGGGTCGGCGTCGTCATGGACCTGGTCGACGGGGAGAGCCTGCGCGGGGTCCTCGACCGCGGTCCGCTGCCCTTGGGGGAGGCCGCCGCGCTGCTCGCGCAGACCGCCGCGGGCCTCGCCGCCGGGCACGCCGCAGGCGTGGTGCACGGGGACCTCAAACCGGAGAACGTGCTGCTCACCGGTCCGGAATCGGCGCGCACCGCGCTGCTGGGCGACTTCGGGCTGGCCACCGGCCTGGTGCGCACCCCGGACGTGGCCGCCCCGGAGGTCCGCCGCGGCGACCGGCCGGGCACCGCGGCGGACGTGTACGCGCTGGGCGCCACCGCCTACGAGGTGCTCGTGGGCCACCCGCCTGCCGCACCCGGCCCGGCCCGGCCGGACGGCATGGCGGGCTCGGTGTGGGAGCTGGTCGCGTCCTGCCTGCACGAGCACCCCGAGCACCGCCCGACCGCCCGGGAGGCGACCCGCCGCTGGGCCGCCTACACCGACCGCGCCGCCCTGGTCGACGTCCCGCTGCCGCGTCGGGCGTCCGACCCGGTGGAACTGCCGCGCCGATCGCCGCCCCCTGCCCCGGCCGCTCCGCTCTCGGACGAGTCGGAGTCGCCCTGGCGGCGTATGCCCCTGGCGGCTTGGTTGCGGTGGTGGCGTTCGCGTTGAGCCGGACGACGAGCAGCTCGCTCGCCTGCGCGCCGACTTCCGCGGGCGTCGCGCCCCGGTTCCCGCCGGTGGCCACCCGGGCCCCCGCCGCCATGCGCCCGCGCCCGTGACCCCGGTCCACGGCACCTGCCACGAGCGCTTCGCGGGCGTCCGCGCCGCCTTCGCCGACCTGTTCGCCTCCCACGGCGAGGTCGGCGCCGCCGCTGCCGTCCACCTCGACGGAGAACCGGTCGTGGACCTCTGGGGCGGTCACACCGACGCGGCGCGGACCACGCCGTGGGCGCGCGACACGCTCGTCTGCGTCTGGTCGACCAGCAAGACGGTGACGAACCTGTGCGCCCTGGTCCTGGCCGACCGCGGCGAGATCGACCTGGACGCGCCGGTGTCCCGGTACTGGCCGGAGTTCGCCGCCGCGGGCAAGGGCGGGGTCGAGGTCCGCCACCTCCTGGCCCACACCGCGGGCCTGCCCGACTGGGACACCCCCCTGCACGTGACCGACCTCTACGACTGGGACAAGGCCACCACCCTGCTCGCCCGCCAGGCCCCCCGCTGGGAACCGGGCACGGCCTCGGGCTACCACGTCACCACCCAGGGCCACCTGGTCGGCGAGGTCATCCGCCGCGTCACCGGCCGCACCGTCGGGGACTTCCTCGCCGCGGAGGTCTCCGGCCCCTTGGGCGCCGACTTCGCCATGTCCCTGCCCGCCTCCCAGGACCACCGGGTGGCCGACTGCATCCCGCCGTCGCAGTCCGCCCCACCGACGGCCGCGGTCCCGCCGGTTCTCGTCCGCCGACTGGTGGAGCCCGAGGACACCTGGACGCCCGAGTGGCGCCGGGCCGAGATCCCCGCGGTCGGCGGTTTCGGCAACGCCCGCTCGGTGGCCACAATCCTTTCCGCCCTGGCCGGTGCCGACACCGCACTGCTGTCCGAAGCGGGGCGCGGGCACGTGTTCCGCCGACAATCCCGGGGCACCGACCTGGTCCTGGGCGTGCCGATCACCTTCGGCATCGGCTACGCCCTCGTGGACCCGCACTGGCCCCTCTCCCCCAACCCGCGCACCTGCTTCTGGGGTGGCCGAGGCGGTTCCCTCGCGGTGGTCGACACCGATGCCCGCCTGGTCGTCACCTACACCATGAACCGGATGACCACGGCCGGCCTGCGCGACCCCCGGGGCCTCAGCCTGGTCGAGGCCGCCTACCGGGCCCTGGCCGCCTGACCGGTGCCCGCCCGGCGCCGCGGACCTCGGCGGGGTGCCGTGCGGCGGCCAGTGGTGCGGATTCCGGGGTGCCGGTGCGGCGGGTGTGCCAGGGTGGCCGTCATGCGGATCACGTGCTTCGTCCTCGGCGTGCTGTGCCTGCTCGGCTCGGCCGGATTTGTCGTCCTCGGCACTCTCAACCTCGGTGACAGCGGGAGTTCCAGCCGCCCCACCACGGCGAACTTCCGCACGCAGGTGGTCGTCTACGACGAGCCCGACCTGGACGACTTCGGGCCCGCCACGACGCTGGCGGGGGTGCTCGCGGTGGCGGGGGCCGCGTGGATGGTCGGGGCCGTGGCGTTCGCGCCCCGGCGGGTCGCCCCCGCGCCGCAGCCGCAGCAGTGGCAGGCGCCGCAGTACGGTCCGCCGCAGCAGCAGTACCCGCAGCCCGGTCCGCTCCCGCAGCAAGCGCAGCCCCAGCACGGCCACCCGCAGCAATCCCACGGGCAGCAGCCGCCGCAGTCGGGCTGAGCGGGGCCGTACCGGGTACCGGGGCGTTCGCGCGCACCGGTGTGGGCCGGTCGGCGGAATCCGGGGGAACAGCAGGTGACATGCGGGGTGCGGGCGGTGGTTCGCGGTAACGCGGTCCTCGCCGCCCACGACGCCCATGCGGGCGACGCCCGGCCCAACCGGCGGCCGGGGTCGCCGCAGGTCCCGGTCCCCCGCCGCTTGGAGCACCTTTGCGACTCCGCAGAACCCGACCACCGAGGCCGTTGACGGTCGCGCTGGTCACCGCCGTCGCGGTCGTACCCTCGATCGCCGTCCTGGCCGCGCAGCCCGCGTCCGCCGCCCCCTTCACCCCCGGCGACGTGGTCGTCCTGCGCGTGGGCACCGGTGAGGCCGCCCTCGGCAACACCGCCACCGCCGCCTTCCTGGACGAGTACACCGCGACCGGCACCCTGGTCCGGTCCACCCCGCTCCCCACGGCCACCGCGGGCGCGAACCGCCGGGTGACCCTCAGCGGCAGCGCCACCTCCGAGGGCGCCCTGTCCCTGTCCCAGGACGGCCGCCACCTGACCCTCGGCGGCTACGACGCCGCCCCCGGCACGGCGGGCGTCGCGAGCACCACGACCGCCTCGGTGAACCGCGTGGTCGCCCGCGTGGCCGGTGACGGCACCGTGGACAGCTCCACCGCGGTCACCGACGCGTTCAGCGGCAACAACATCCGCGCCGCCACCTCCGCCGACGGCGGTGGGCACTGGGCCGTGGGCGCCAACGGCGGCGTGCGGTACGTCCCGCACGGCGGCGGCGCGAGCACCCAGCTCGCCACGACCCCCACGAACATCCGCACGGTCACGGCGGCGGGCGGTCAGCTCTTCTTCGCCACCGGCAGCGGCACCACCGGCGTCTACACCCTCGGCGCCGGTCAGCCCACCACCGCCGGGCAGACCGCGACCCTGGTCGCGGCGGCGCCGAGCCCGTACGGGGTCGTCGCGCTCGACCGCGACCCGGCCGTGCCCGGGGTGGACACCCTCTACGTCGCCGACGACTCCGCCGCCCCCGGTGGCGGTGTCCTCAAGTTCTCCTCGGACGGCACCGCCTGGACCGCGCAGGGTTCGTTCCGGCCGAACGGCAGCGGCGCGCGCGGCATCACCGGGCAGGTGACCCCGTCCGGTGTGACGCTGTTCGCCACCACCAGCACCGGCACCGGCGCCCTGGTCCGGGTCGAGGACACCGCCGCCCCCGCGGCCCCGATCGCGGCCACCGGCACCACGCTGCGCACCGGGGCGGCCAACACCGCCCTGCGCGGTGTCGCGTTCGCCCCGGCGGCGGACACCGCCCCGACCGCGCCGTCGATCACCACCCAGCCCGCCGACGCCACCGCGGGGCCGGGCGGCACCGCGACGCTGACCGTCGCCGCCTCGGGCACCGGTCCGCTGTCCCACCAGTGGTTCCAGGGCCCGGCGGGCGACCAGTCGACCCCGGTGGGCACCGACAGCGCCTCCTTCACCACCCCGCCGCTGACCGGCAGCACCTCCTACTGGGTCCGCGTCAGCGGCCCGGGTGGCACCGCGGACAGCCGCACCGCGACCGTGACCGTGTCGACGGCGCCGAACACCGCGCCGTCGATCAGCCCGGTCCCGGTGCCCGAGCTGGCCGTGACGATCGGCGACCCGGACAACCCGCCCGCGGTCCGCACGGTCGACGTCGCCGACGCGCAGTCCCCGGCGAGCGGTCTGACCACCACCGTGACCAGCGCCGACCCCGCCATCGCCACCGGCGGCACCACCGGCACCGGTGCCACCCGCACGCTGACGGTCAACCCCGTCGGCGTCGGCCACACCACGCTGACGGTCACCGTCTCCGACGGCGACCTGACCGCCCAGACCACCTTCCCGGTCTCGGTTTCCGCCGCCTTGCCCGCGGGCACGCACAACCACTACGGCGGCAGCGACGCCAGCACCGCCGTCGACCTCGGTGGCGGCGCGATGGTCGTCGCCGACGACGAGACCAACGTGCTGCGCGTCTACGACCGCGAGCACTCCCGCTACCCGGCGTCCTCGTTCGACGTCCGCGCGGCGGGCTTGGCCCTGCGCGATTCCGACGTCACCCGCGAGATCGACATCGAGGCCGCGGCCCGGCGGGGCGACACCATCTACTGGGTCGGCTCGCAGGGGCAGAACTCCTCCGCCAAGACCCGGCTCAACCGCCAGGAGCTGTTCACCACCACGGTGTCCGGCACCGGAACCACCGCCACCCTCGCCCTGGGCGGCAGTTACCAGAACCTGCGCGACGACCTGATCGCCTGGGACAACACCAACGGCGCCGCGCTCGGCCTGGCCGCCGCGGCCACCCGCGCCCCCGAGGGCGACGGCTCCGGCCCGACCGGGTTCAACCTGGAGGGCGCCGAGTTCGCCCCGAACGGCGACCTGCTGCTGGCCCTGCGCGGCCCGGTCACCGCCGACGGCAAGGCGGTCGTGGTCCCGCTGACCAACCCGGCGGCGCTCGTCGCGGCCAACCCGACCACCGGCACCGCGGCGACCTTCGGGTCCGCGCTGCGCTGGGACCTCGGCGGCCGGGGCGTGCGGGAGATCCGCAAGAACGCCGCGAACCAGTACCTCGTCATCGCCGGTCCGTCCGACGGCGGAACCGGTGCGGCGGGTGAGTTCAGGCTCTACAGCTGGGACGGCGACGCCACCCACCAGCCGGTGGTCCGCGCGGGTTCGCTCGACGCCGTCGCGGCCACCGGCAAGCCCGAGGCGATCGTCTCGGTGCCGGACTCGCTCACCGACACCTCCACGATCCAGGTGCTGGCCGACTCCGGCGACACCGCGTTCTACGGCGACGGCGTGATCGCCAAGGAGCTGCCGCTCGCGCAGCGCAAGTCGATCAGCGCGACCGTGACCGTGGGCGCCGCCCCGGCGTGCACCGTCCCGGTGGCCACCATCGGCTCGGTGCAGGGCACCACCGACACCAGCCCCAGGGCGGGCCAATCGGTCACCGTGCGCGGCACCGTCGTCGCCGACCACGAGGGCGCCGGCCCCGCGCTGCGCGGCTTCTACCTGCAAGACGGCGGCGACGGCGACCCGGCCACCTCGGACGGGATCTTCGTCTTCGACAACGGCGCCGACCTGGTGTCCAACGGCGACGTGGTGGAGGTGAGCGGCCCGGTCTCGGAGTTCCAGGGCCAGACGCAGCTCTCCCCGACCACCGCGAACGTGCGGTCCTGCGGCACCCGGGCGCCGGTCACCCCGACCGACGTCACCCTGCCCCGGACCAGCGCGGCGGACCTGGAGCCGTACGAGGGGATGCTGGTGCGCCTGCACCAGACCGTGACCGTCACCGAGCACTTCCAGCTCGGCCGGTTCGGGCAGGTCGTGGTCTCCTCCGGCGGCAAGCTGCCGCAGCCGACCTCGATCATCCCGGCCTCGGACACCGCGGCGGTGGCGGCACAGCAGAACGCCAACAACCTCAACCGCCTGATCATCGACGACGCCACCCAGGCGCAGAACCCCGACCCGATCGCCTTCGGCCGCGGCGGGCAGCCGCTGTCGGCGGCGAACACCCTGCGCGGCGGCGACACCGTCACCGACGCCGTCGGCGTGCTGACCTACACCTGGGCGGGCAACGCGGCCTCCGGCAACGCCTACCGGCTGCGGCCGATCGGCGCCCTCGGCGGCACGGCCACCTTCGACCCGGTCAACGAGCGGCCCACCAGCCGCCCGGACGTCGGCGCGGGCGCGGTGAAGACGGCGGGCGCGAACCTGCTCAACTTCTTCAACACCTACACCGGCTGCCGCTTCGGCACGGCGGGCGGCCCGGCCGACTGCCGCGGCGCGAACAACAACACCGAGTACCAGCGCCAGCTCGCCAAGGAGGTCGAGTCGCTGCGCTTCCTCGACGCCGACGTCACCGGCGTCATGGAGATCGAGAACGACGGCTACGGCCCGACCAGCGCCATCCAGGCACTGGTCGACGCCCTCAACGCGGTCGACGGCCCCGGCTCCTGGGCGTTCGTCGACGCCGACGCGGCCACCGGCGTGGTCGACGTGGCGGGCACCGACGCCATCAAGGTCGCGCTGCTCTACCGCCCGGCCCGGGTGACCCCGGTCGCGGGCGCGACGTTCGTCGACCAGAACCCGGTGTTCGAGCGGCGCCCGGTCGCGCAGACGTTCCGGACCCCGGCCGGTGCGCGGTTCACCGTGACCGCGAACCACTTCAAGTCCAAGGGCTCCTGCCCCACCACCGGCCCGGACACCGACCAGGGTGACGGCCAGAGCTGCTGGAACGCCCGGCGCACCCAGCAGGCGAACGAGCTGGCGAGCTGGCTCGGCGGCACGGTCGTGCCCGCCGCCGGTGACCCGGACGTGCTCATCGTCGGCGACCTGAACTCCTACGCGGGCGAGGACCCGATCACCGCCCTGGCGGCGGCCGGGTACACGAACCTGGCGAAGGAGTACCAGGGCGAGGACACCTACTCGTACGTGTTCGACGGCCAGTGGGGCTACCTCGACCACGCGCTGTCGTCGGCGTCGCTCACCCCGCAGGTGACCGGCGCGGGGGAGGCCCACCACAACGCGGACGAGCCGTCGGTGCTGGACTACAACACCGACTTCAAGACCCCGGGCCAGGTGGCGTCGCTGTACGCGCCGGACCGCTTCCGCACCAGCGACCACGACCCGGTCCTGGTCGGACTGGACCTGGGCGCCGCGGCGGAGGTCTCGGGTGCACCGCAGGCGGGCACGGTCGGGGCGCCGTACACCCACGGGTTCACCCTGAGCCGCCCGGCCGCCACGACGGTCTCGGCGGGGTCGCTCCCGCCGGGGCTGTCGCTGACCGAGTCCGGCGCCCTGGTCGGCGTGCCGACCGCGGCGGGTGACTTCGCCTTCACCGTGCGCGCCACGAACGCCTACGGCGCGACGGAGTTCGCCACCTCGGTGCACGTCGACCGGGGTGCGGCGGCGGTGTCGGTGACGGCCGCGCCGTCACCGGTCGCGACCGGCGGTGCAGTGGTCCTGACCGCCGCGGTGACCGGCCCGGTGCCGCCCACCGGCACGGTCGCGTTCACCGAGGGCACCACCACCCTCGGCACGGCGGAACTCGTGGACGGCACGGCGTCGATCACCGTCCCGGCCGCGGTGGGCGGGCACCCGGTGACCGCCGCGTACTCGGGCTCCGCCGACCTGCTCCCCGCCACGGGCACCGCCACCTACGACGGTGTGGACCCGGTGGCGCTGTCGGGCACCCTGCCGGACGGCAAGGTCGGCACCGCGTACTCGGCGACCGTCCCGCACACCGGTGGCGAACCGGTGGTGCTGTCGGTCTCGGCGGGCACCCTGCCGCCGGGCCTGACCCTGTCCCCGGCCGGTGTCCTGTCCGGGACGCCCACGGCCGCGGGCACGCACGCGTTCACGGTGACCGCGTCCAACGCGGTGTCGAACACCAGCCGCGAGTACTCGGTCGTGGTGGTTCCCGCCACCACGACCACGGTGGTCACCTCCTCGGCGAACCCGTCGGTCGTCGGTGCCGCGGTCCGGTTCACCGCCACCGTCTCCGGCGCGACCGGGGGCACCGTCCAGTTCGCGGTGGACGGCCGGGCGTTCGGCGGGCCGGTGGCGGTGGTCGGCGGCAAGGCGGTGTCGGAGCCGATCTCCACGCTGGGCCTCGGCGCGCACCCGGTGACCGCCGTGTACTCGGGCGCCGCGCCGAGCACGGGCACGCTCACCCAGTCCGTGCAGGTCGGGGTGAAGGTCCTGGCCCCGGGCGCCACGGCCCAGGCGGGCGCGGTCGTGCCGATCCGCTTCCAACTCACCGACGCGTCGGGCAGGCCGCTGCCGCTCACCTCGATCCTGCTGCTGCTCAGCGGCCGGGTCACGGTGTCGGCATCGGGCGCGCAGTCCCTCGCGGCGGCCCAGCCGGTGTACGACCTGTCCACCAACACGTTCGTGCTGCTGTGGAAGACGGCGAAGAAGCCGGTCGGACCGGTGACCGTGTCGATCAAGGTCACCTTCCCCGGGGTGCCGGACCAGGTGGTCGCGGTGCCGGTCGTGCTGAAGTAGGAACGGTGTGACGAGAGGACCCCGGCGCGATCCGCGCCGGGGTCCTCTTCCTGTGACGGGTGTGGGCCGTCAGACCGTGTTGTGGACGAGTTCGTCGGCCAACCAGTTCAACTCGGTGAGGTCCCGCGCGGCCCCCTTCGCCGACGGCCCCCACACCCCGTCGGGCTCGACGTCCTGCACGCTCATCCGCACCAACGGGTCCTCGATCGCCGCGAGCCCACCACCCGCCACCGCGTCGGCCCGCGTGTGCACCACCCGCTCCCGCAACCGCCGCGAGACCGCGTGCCCCAACGCGGTCCGCGGATCGCTCCCGATCCTCCCGCGCCGCAAGGCCAGCAGGACCACCGGGACCACGAACAACCCCGCCACCCCCACCGCGGCGAACCCACCGTCCAGGGCACGTCTGTCCACAAGGGTCAGGGTGGCGATCGAGGTGCCGCAG
>NZ_JAJCXD010000112.1:7526-19487 GCF_021056305.1 Actinokineospora sp. PR83 | reverse complement strand
CGGCCCGCTCCATCCCCGACAGAGTCCCGCCCCGGCCCGCCCGGCTGATCACCCCACCCCGGGCCCGCAGCACCCCGCGCTCCAGCAGACCCACGATCACGGTGTCCACCGCCCGCCGGGGCCCACCGGTGAGCAACCCCACGGAGAACGCACTCCACTCGTCCCCGGCGGCGATCCGATCCGCGTGCTGGGTGGCCTGGGAGCGGTCGTGGGCGTGCAGGAGCAGCGGCACCGCGACGACCAGCGCGAACGCCCCCGCCCAGGCCCACCCCAGCCCATCCATGCCTCCAGGCTAGCCGGCGGGGCGGGCGGGATGGAGGTTGATCACCCCGATGGCCGATCCCCTCGGTGCGCTCCTGGGGCGCTTTGGGATTCTGCTGTGGTGCCCGGGTGGATTTGCCAGGCCATGTCCGTGGAGCCGGGATTGTGGTGGGGGTGCCCGACTGGGTGGATGTGCTTGGCCGGGGCCCCTATGGCGATCATGGGCCCAGTGTGACCGAGTGGGGCTGAAGGGATGCCCCACAGCCCAAGCAGGCTTGCACATGATCACCACCCCCGGCCAAGCACATCCACCCACCCGGGCAGTTGGGTAGCCGAGCCTGCGGTTTTCGGGGTGGCTGGTTGTCGCTGCGCCGGTGGGGGTTCGGGCGGCTGCCTGCCAGCCACACCAAACCCTGGCGACGCAGCGAACGACCACCGCAAGAAACCGGCGGTCTGGCGGCCAGGTCGCTATCCTCGGGGTGAGATTCGCTGTGCTGTCCGTCATGGGCATTTCGCTGGTGGAGCGGCCCGTCGCTGACCCAGAATCGCGGGGTGTCCACTCCGTTCCCGCTTCGCCTGCCCCGCGTCCGCCCGCTGGCCCTCTCCGGCCTCCCCGCCGCGATGGGGCTCGGGCTGCTCTCCGCGCTGTTCTTCTCGGTGTCCTTCGTGGCCAACCGCGGCCTGTCCGTCGGCGGCGGGGCGTGGGAGTGGACGGCGGCGCTGCGCTACCTGATCACGCTGCCCGTCTTCGCCGCCGTGGTGGGGTTCCGCGGTGGGCTGGGCCCGGTCGGCGCTGCCCTGCGTGCGGCACCGGGGCGGTGGCTGCTCTGGGGGACCGTCGGGTTCGGCCTGTTCTACGCGCCGCTGTGCTTCGCCGCCGACAGTGCGCCCGGGTGGGTGGTCGCGGCGGTGTGGCAGGTGACGATCGTCTGCGGGATGGTGCTCGCCCCCGTCCTCTACCGCGACCCGGCTCGCAGGCGGATCCCGCCGGTGGCGCTGGTCCTGTCGCTGGTGGTGCTGGGTGGGGTGGCGTTGACCGTCCTGGAGGCGCCAGGGGGGCTCGGCTGGTCCGTGGTCATCGGGGTTGTCGCGGTGCTGGTGGGGGCGGTTGCGTACCCGGTGGGCAACCGCAAGTCGATGGACCTCGGTGGCGGGTTGGACACGTTCCAGCGGGTTCTGGCGTTGACGGTCGGCAGCCTGCCCGGGTGGGTCGTCCTCGCCGTGGTGGGTGGGGCGCGGACGGGGTTGCCGTCGGGGACGCAGGTCGTCGGGACGGCGTTGGTCGCGCTGTCGTCCGGGGTGGTGGCGACGGCCTTGTTCTTCGCCGCGACCCGGCGGGTGCGGGACAACCCGGTGCACCTGGCGGCGGTGGAGGCCACGCAGGCGGGTGAGGTCGTGTTCGTGGCCGTGGCGGAGCCGCTGGTGTTGGGCGGGGCGGCTCCGGGGGCGGTGGCGTGGCTGGGGATCGTGGTGATCGCCCTGGGGGTCGTGGGGTACGCGGTGGCCGGGCGCGGCTGATTGTCCTGAGTGGACCTGGAACGCAGCCTGTGGACAACTTTTCGCCCCCAGAACCATCCCGCCGTAATCTTCGTCCCCGGTGAACGGCCGACGAGGGTTGGGGGACGCGTGCGGATGCGGATCGCGGTGGTGCAGGTGTTGGCGCTGGCCGTCTGGTTCTCGGTGTCGGCGGTGGTGCCGAGCCTGCGGCAGGAGTGGGGGATCGGGGCGGCTGAGGCGGTGTGGCTGACCGGGGCCGTGCAGGTGGGGTTCGTCGTGGGCGCGGTCGGGTCCGCCGCGCTCACCCTCGCCGACCGGGTCCGGCCGCACCTGCTGCTCGCCGCCTGCGCTCTTGCCGCCGCCGCCTGCACGGCGGTGCTCGCCGTGGCCGTCGACGGGATGGCCGGTGCCGTGCCGCTGCGGTTCCTGACCGGGGTGTGCCTGGCGGGGGTGTACCCGGTGGGCATGAAGCTGATGGCGTCCTGGTCGGAGTCGGCCACCCGGGGGCGGTCGCTGGGGATTCTGGTGGGGGCGTTGACGGTGGGATCGGCGCTGCCGCACCTCCTCGGCGGGGTCGGGCACCTGCCGTGGCGCGGCGCGCTCGCCGTCGCGGCCGGGCTGGGGGTGGTGGGGGCCGTGGTGGCGGTCGTGTCCGTGCGGCCGGGGCCGCACGCCGCGGTGGGTGCGCCGCCGCGCAACCCCCGGTACGCCGTGGCGATGTTCGGGGAACGGGGCCCTCGGCTGGTGAACCTCGGCTACTTCGGGCACATGTGGGAGTTGTACGCGCTGTGGACCTGGTTACCGGCCTTCCTGGTCGCCGCCGGTACCGGGGGCGCGGCCTCGGAGGTCCTCGTCTTCTTCGCCCTGGGCGTCGCGGGGGTCGCCGGGTGCCTCCTCGGCGGGTGGGCCTCGGACCGGTGCGGGCGCTCGTCCGCGGCCGTGGGGGCGTTGGCGGTGAGCGGGGCGTGCTGCCTGCTGTCGCCGATCGCCTTCGTCGCGGGGCCCGCCGCGCTTGCGGTCCTGTGCGTGGTGTGGGGTGCGGCGGTCATCGCCGACTCGGGGGTGTTCTCCACCGTCCTCAGCGAGACCGCCGACCAGCGGTACGTGGGCACCGCGCTGACCGCCCAGACCGCGCTCGGCTTCACCCTCACCACCGTCAGCATCCAGCTCGTGCCGGTGTTCGCCGGGGCCGTGGGCTGGCGGTACGCGTTCCTGCTGCTCGCCCCCGGTCCGCTGGTCGGGGCGGTGGCGATGCGGTTGTTGCGGGCGGGTCGACCACCGTCCGGAGTGGATGGTCGCTTTGTGCGGACGGCCTCGGATTGATCGTTCCCCGCGTTTCCCTACTTTCGCAGGTGGTGTTCCGGAGCCCGGGCTGGGATGGGGGAATTGGGTCACCCGAGAGGCTGTGAATGAATTTCGGCTTTCCTGACAAAGTATGTGGTGACGCATTGTGGCAAACGGAGCAATTGGCAATAGGGGGCCTCTGAGCTGGGCGAACGGTGACTGTTTCTGGCTTCAACCATTTCCGTGGTGGCCGCCCACCTGCGGAAATGGTAGATCGTGACCCCGCTCACCCGGTACTCTCCGTGTCGTCGTAACGGTGAATTCGCCGTTTCGTGTGGTGAACAGATACCCCTCCTGTGTTACGTCGCAACTGACTGTGTCCTATGGTCAGAGCCGCTGCGCCAACGTCGGCCGAACAGATCGCAGGAATCCGCAATGACGACAGGAGCCCTCGTGTGACCCACGCCAGCCAGTCGCCGCCCCGCGCCCTCCGGGCTCAGGTATCCGACCCGTTCGTCCCCCGACCACGGCGCTCCGCCGTGGACCTCGAGGTGGTCATCCCGGCCTACAACGAGGCGCGCAGGCTGGGGGTGTCGCTCACCGCCACCGCCGACTACCTGGCCGGGGTGCCGTGGTCGACGCGGATCGTCGTGGTGGACAACGGCAGCAGCGACACGACCTCCCGGGTGGCCCGCACCGCGGCCTCCGCCGCCGTCCCGGTGGAGGTCATCGGCTGCTCCACGGCGGGCAAGGGCGCGGCGGTCCGGCGCGGCATGATGACCAGCTCCGCCCGGTTCGTCGGGTTCATCGACGCCGACCTGGCCACCCCCATCGACGCCCTCGGCCCGGCCGCCGAGCTGCTGGAGCAGGGCGCCACCGCGGTGATCGGTTCCCGCTACGCCACCGGCGCGGCCATCGTGCGCAGGCAGCCGGTCACCCGGCGCGTCGGCGGCGCCGCGTTCCGGGCGCTGACCAGGCGGGTCGTGCCCGGGGTGTCGGACACCCAGTGCGGCTTCAAGTTCTTCGAGCGCCGCGCGGTGCAGCGCGCCCTGTCCGGCTGCGCGGTCACCGGCTTCGCCTTCGACGTCGAGCTGCTGCGCGGTGTGCAGGCCCAGGGCGGCACCGTCGTCGAGCTGCCGGTGAACTGGACCGACGACGCCCGCTCCACCTTCCGCCCGCTGCGCGACGGGCTGCCCGCGTTCCGCGCCGCCCTCGGTCTCCTGGGGACGAACGGATGAGCGGCGTGTCGGGTTCGGACGGACCGGTGAGCGGTCTGCAAGCGCTGCGGGGGCGCTCGGTCCTGCTGGTCAACTGGCGTGACATCAGGCACCCGCAGGCGGGCGGCGCCGAGCTGTACGCCCACCAGATCGCCCGCCGCTGGGCCGCCGCGGGGGTGAAGGTCACCTGGCTGACCTCGCGCCCCGAGGGCGCCGCCGCCCGCGAGGTGATCGACGGCGTGCAGGTCCTGCGCCGGGGCGGGCAGTTCTCGCTGTACCCGGCGGCGGCCTCGGCGCTGCTGCGGGTCGGCTCGCTGTTCGACGCCGTGGTGGACTGCCAGAACGGCATCCCGTTCTTCGCCCCCGCGTTCGTGCCGAAGTCCACCGCCGTCGTCCAGGTGGTGCACCACGTGCACCAGGACCAGTTCGGCGCGCACTTCAGCAAGCCGGTGGCCGCCGTGGGCCGGTTCCTGGAGGGCCCGGTCAGCAGGCGCGTCTACCGCGACCGGGCCATGGTCGCGGTGTCCCCGTCGACCCGCCGCGACATGCGCACCCGGCTGGGCGCGCGGGGCCCGGTGTTCATCGTGCCCAACGGCAACGAGCCGTCGGTGCTGCGCGCCGGTCCGCGCGACCCCGACCCGACGATCGTGCTGGTGAGCAGGCTGGTCGCGCACAAGCGGGTCGACCTGCTGCTGCGCGCGCTGCCCGAGGTGCTCACCGCCGTGCCGAACCTGCGGGTGGAGGTCATCGGCGACGGCCCGCTGCGCAGGCCGCTGGAGCTGCTGGCGGGCGAACTGGGCCTGCGCGGCTCGCTGCGCTTCCGCGGCAGGCTCTCCGACGCCGAGCGCGACGAGCTGATGCAGCGCGCCTGGCTCACCACCTCCACCTCCCAGGGCGAGGGCTGGGGCTGCACGGTGCTGGAGGCGGCCCGGTTCGGCGTGCCGTGCCTGGCCATCGCCGCCGCGGGCATCGACGACTCGGTGCTCGACGGCCGCACCGGCTGGGTCGTGCCGGACGCCGCCGCGCTCGCCCAGGGCGTGGTGGACGCCCTCACCGCCCTGGCCGACGACAACACCGCCGCCGCGGTGTCCGACCGCTGCCGGGCGTGGGCGTCCGCGTTCACCTGGGACCGCAGCGCCGAGCTGCTGGCCGGGGTGGTCGGCGCCGAGATCACCCGCCGCGGCACCGCGCGCCGCAGCCGCCGCCACGCCCGCTCCGACATGGCGACCGCCGTGCGCTTCCGGGTGCCCCGCGACGTCCCGGCCCCCCGGGGCAGGCTGACCGACCAGGTCCGGGTGGACGGTGAGCACGGCACGGCGCTGCTGCACGGCTGCGACGAACTCGACGCCGAGTCGGTGCTGGCCCGGTGGAACGTCGAGCCGGTCAGCGTCGAGCTGGCCACCGAGGAACACCTGCTGACCGGGGTGAACCCCCTGCCCGCGGCCTCGTCGACCGCGGTGGAGCGCCGGTGAGCGGTGCGCCGCTGGCCCGCGCGGGCCTGCAGGTGGCGGGTGCGACGGTGGTGGTCAGCCTGGTCAGCTACGGCTACGGCATCGTCCTGGCCCACCTGCTCGACGGCGCCCAGTACGCCGTGTTCGCCGCGGGCCAGACCATGCTGCTGCTGGCCGGGACCGCCTCGGCGGCGATTCCGTGGGCGCTGGCCAAGGCCGTGCGCGTGCACCCGCCGGGCTCCCCGCAACGCCGCTCGGCCATGGCCCACAGCGTCGCGCTGAGCCTGGTCGGCGCCTTGGTCGTCGCCCTGGTGCTGGGCGGGATCAGCGCCGTGTACGCGCCGGTGCCCGCGGTGCTGGCCACGGCCGCCGCGGTGGCCGCGGTGGTGCTTCCGGGGACCGCGATCGGCTGGTTGCAGGGGGAACTGCGGTTCGCCCGGCTCGCCGTGCTGCGGGTGGCGGAGGTCGTCGTCCGGGTGGCGCTGGGCGCGGCGGCGGTCGTCGCCGGGTTCGGCGCGGCCGGGGCGCTGGGCGCGTTCGTGGTCGGTTCGGCGGTACTGCTCGTCGGTGGCCTGACCGCGCGCGCCTTCCGCGACGGCGTGCCGCGGACCGCGGGCGGCACACAGGACGGTGACCTCGGTCCGACCGGGACGGCCGGGCCCGCCTGGCGCGACCTGCGCTGGCGGCCGGGCCTGCTGGGCGACCGGTCGCGGTGGCGGGAGACGGCCGGGCTGACCAGGGCGCAGGCGCTGCTCGGCGTGTTCACCGCCACCGACATCGTGCTCGCCCCCGTGCTCGCCGGGGCCGACACCGACACCGCGGGCTTCCAGTTGGCCAGCACCCTCGGCCGGGCGCCGCTGTACGTGGCCACCGCCCTGGCCGTCGTGCTGTACCCGAGGCTGGCGGGCCCGGACCGGCGCGACGCGCTGCGCTCGGCGCTGTCGGCCTACGGGTGGCTCGGCCTGCCCGCCGCCGCCGTGCTGGTCACCGCCCCCGCCGACGTCCTCGGCCTGGTCGTGCCCGCCCACCTGTCCGGCGTCGGGGGGCTCGTGGTGGCCACCGCCGTCGCCGGTCTCGGCTACGGGGTGGTGACCCTGGTGGCCACCGTGCACCAGGCGCGCGGCGCGTTCGGGCAGGTCACCGCCATGCTGTCGGTCGCGATCGGACTGCTGGTCGCCGGGCTGGCAGCGGGCTGGTTCCTCGGCGGGGTGCCGGGGCTGGCCGTCGGCACCGCGCTCGGGTCGGTTGCCGCGGCCGTGGTGGCGGTGCGCACCGAGCCGCTGCCCGTCCCGGTCGGGGCCGTGCTGGCCACGCTGGTCGCGCTGCCGCTGCTGTGGCTCGCGCGGGCGTGGACCCCGGCCTGGGCCGTGCTGGTGGTGGCGCTCGGGCTGTTCGCGCTGTGGCGGCTGCGGTCGGGTCGGCCCCAGCCCGCGCCCGGTGAGCGGCTGCGGGTGCTGCACCTGGGCTTCGAGGACCCGGCGCTGCCCGGGTCCGGCGGCGGGGCGGTGCGCACGCACGAGATGAACCGCAGGCTCGCCCGCAACCACGACATCACCGTGCTGACCACCCGCTGGCCCGGCTGCGTCGACCGGGTCGAGGACGGCGTGCGCTACCTGCACGTCGGCGTCGGGTCGGGGCGCACCTACCTGGGGCGGATCGCGGGCTACGCCGTGGCGCTGCCGTTCGTCTCCCGCAGGCACCGGGCCGACCTGGTGGTCGAGGACTTCTTCGCGCCCATCTCCACCATGGCGGCTCCACTGTGGACCAACCGGCCGACGCTGGGCATGGTGCAGTGGCTCAACGCCAGGGAGAAGGCCCGGCAGTACAAGCTGCCGTTCCACCTCGTCGAGCGCGCGGGCGTGCGCACGCACCGGCGGATGGTCGCGGTGTCCGACGGCATCGCGCAGGAACTGCGCCGGATCAACCGCACCGCCCGGGTCGACGTGGTCGGCAACGGCGTGGACGCGCGGGCGTTCGACGTGCGGGAACCGCGCGGGCGCGACGTGGTGTTCGTCGGCAGGCTGGAGATCGCACAGAAGGGCCTGGACCTGCTGGTCACCGCGTTCGCCGCGCGTGCGGGCGACCTGCCGGGCGACCTGGTGCTCGCGGGCACCGGCCCGGACGAGGAGCGGTTGCGCGCACTGGCCGCGCGGGCCGGGATCGCCGACCGCGTGCGGTTCGCCGGGTGGGTGGCCGGGGTGGACAAGTACCGCCTGTTCGCCGGGGCCGCCGTGGTCGCGGTGCCGTCGCGGTTCGAGACGTTCGGGATGGTCGCGGTCGAGGCCGCGGCGGCGGGCAGCCCGGTGGTGGCCTTCGACATCGACTGCCTGCGCGAGGTCGTGCCCGAGGCGGTCGGCGTGCGGGTCCCCTGCTTCGACACCGACGCGCTGGGCGCGGCACTGGTGTCACTGGCCCTGGACCCCGAGCGGGCCGACCGGCTCGGCGCGGCGGGGCGGGAGTTCGCGCGGGCGTACTCGTGGGACTGGTTGGCCGAACGGCAGGAGGAGAGCTACCTGTCGGCTATTCGGGAGTGGAGCGCGGATGCCGCACACGGTGGTCGCTGAGCGCGAGCGCGATGCGTTGCTGGGTCAAGGCTTCCTGGCGGTGCCCTCGCTGTTCACCGCGGAGGAGGTGGCGGAGGTCGCCGCGGAACTGGACCGGCTGTTCGAGTCGTTCCCGGCGCTGCCCGCCACCAGCGTGCTGGACCTGGGCTCGGCGGACGGCGACTTCGGCGCCGACGTGCCGGAGATCCTGTACCCGACGGTGCTCTCGCCCGCGCTGCGCCGCTCGGCGGTGTTCCGGCGCAGCCGCGACCTGGCCCGGCAGGTCCTCGGACCGGGCACGTGGTTCCGGTTCGACCACAGCATCCGCAAACCGCCCAGGTGCGGGTTCGAGACGGTGTGGCACCAGGACCGGGTGCACAAGCGCTCCGGGCTCGCCGAGCGGCGGCTCAACGTGTGGGTGCCGATGGGCGGCGTCGGGGCCCGCGACGGGTGCATGCGGTACGTGCCGCGCAGCCACCTCGGCGGGGTGCTGGCGCACGAGGAGGTACCGGGGCGGCGCGGGGCGCTGCGGACGGTGGGCGTGGACGAGTCGGCCGCGGTCGACTGCCCGCTGCCGGTGGGCGGGGCGGCGATGCACCTGTTCGAGACGGTGCACTCCGCACACCCGAACCTGGGGGACGGGACGCGCACGGCGTGGATCCTCCAGTTCACCCGCCCGCGCGCGGTGGTGCCCGCCGCGAGCCTGGCGCACCAGGGCATCCACCGGTGGCGGACGCGGTCCTGGCGTTCCCGGTGAGTTCGCGCGGTTCTGACTTGTCCGAAGTGGAGAGGGGGCTCGGGTGACCGGGTTGAGCGGGTTGTCCGGTCGTCGGGTGCTGGTCGTGGGGAACTTCGGCAACGGCAACACCGGTGACGAAGCGCTGCTGGCGCGGGCGTTGCAGGAACTGCCCGCGACCGCGGAGGTGAGCGTGCTGTCGCGCAACCCCCGCATGGTCGAGTGGACCCACGCCGTGCCCGCGCGGCCGATGACCCCGCTGTCCTTCGCCGCCGCGCTGCGCTGGTGCCAGGCGGTGCTGGTGGTCGGCGGCGGCATGTTCGGCGCCGGGCTGCCGCCGCTGGTCCGGCTGCTGCCCTCGGTCGTCGCGGCGGCCGAGGCGGCCGGGCGCGACACCTTCTACCTGGCGATCGGGGTGTACCCGGGCACGCCCCCGCTGGCCATGCGCGGCCTGCGCGCCGCGGCGCGGGCGGGCCGGATCACCGTGCGCGACGAGCTGTCGGTGCGGACGCTGGGGGTCGCGGTGCCGAACGTGGGCGACCTGGCGCTGCGGCTGGAACCCGAATCGCCCGAGGCGGCGGACCGGGCGCTGGTGGCCGCCGGGGTGGACCGCAACCGGCCGCTGCTGTTGCTGTCGTTGAAGGCGTTGCCGTCCGCCGAGCGGATGGGGGTGGCTGTGGACAGTTGTTTGCGCGCCGCCCGGCGGTGGCGCGACCATGGTGGGGAAGTCGCGGCGGTGTCGCTGTCGACCCACGCGGACTACGGCCTCGGCCTGGCCCGGCGGGACTCGGTGCTGGCCGGGGAACTCGCCGAGCGGCTCGGCGCCGAGGTCCCGGTGGTCGGCCCGCAACTGCCGCCGGGGCTGGCGAAGGCCGTGGTGGGGCGGGCCTCGGCGGTGCTGGGGCTGCGGCTGCACGCGCTGGTGTTCGCGGTCGGCTCGGGGGTGCCGTGCGCGGGGTTCGCCTGGGAGGAGAAGACCCGCGCGTTCCTGGCCGAATCGCCCGGGGCGACCGCGGTGACCGGAGTGGACGAGGTGGAGGACTGGGTGGAGCGGACTGTGACGGGGGTGGTCGTGTGAGCACGGCTCGGGTGGTGCCCGTGGGTGCCGGGCAGGCGGTGCCCGCGGGCGCCGGGTGGGTGCTGCCCGCCCCGGGGCGGGGTTGTCGCGCGGGCGCGGAACGGTCCGCGGCGGCGTGGAGTGTCGATTCTGGTGTGGAGGTGTGGGCGTGACCGCGGTGGCTGTTCCCCCGGTTGGGGTGGCGTCTGTCGGTGCCAGGTGGGTGTTGCCCGCGCCGGCCCGGGGGTGCCGTGCGTGGACGGTTCGGCCTGCCGTGGTGCCGAGTGCCGATCGTGGTGTGGGGGTGGGCTCGTGACCGCGGTGGCCGTTCCGCCTGCGGGGGAACCGGCGGTGGTGTCGCACCGGCGGGCGCCCGGCGTCGGGTGGCTGGTGGGTGCCGGGGCGGCGGTGGTCGTGCTGGCGCTGGGGTTGCGGGTGTGGGGGCTGGTGACCGCCAACGACCTGTTCATCGACGAGGTGACCTACTCGCGGCTGGCGCTGTCGGTCAGCCGGGGTGAGTGGCCGAACCTGGCCGGGCAGCCGTTCCACCTGCACCCGCCGCTGACCTTCCTGATCAACGGTGCGGTGATCGACGTCTTCGGGCTCTCCACCGACCCGACCTCGCTGGTGTTCCAGCTCCGGTGGGTCAACGCCCTGTTGGGGGCGGTGGGCGTGGGGTTGGCCTACGCGCTGCTGCTGCGGGTCACCCGGCCGTGGATCGCCGTGGTGGGCGCGGTCGTCCTGGCCGCCGACCCGTTCGTGCTGCGCAACGACAGCAGGGTGATGCTGGAGACGCCCGCGTTCGTGTTCGTCCTCGCCGGGCTGCTCTGCGTCCTGTCGCGCAGGCGGTGGGTGGCGGTGCTGGGCGGGGTGCTGCTGGGCCTCGCCGTGGTGGCCAAGGACGTCGCGGTCGTGCCCGCCCTGCTGCCCTTGGTGCTGGCGGTCGTGTGGCGCAGGACGATGCCGCTGCGGCAGGGGCTGGTCGTGGTCGCGGCCGGGCTCGTGCCCTACGCCGCCTACCTCGTGGCGCTGGGGGTGACCGGGCGGCTGCCGGGCTGGTGGGCGGCGAAGGTCGGCGGGCTGCGGCGGATGGCCGGGCTGGACCAGATCACCGGGTTCAACTCCGCGCAGGCACCGAGCCTGCTGGACGCGCTGATCTCGCAGCTGACCCGGTTCGGCACGTCCTACGTGCTGCTGGGCCTGGCGGTCCCGGCCGGGCTGTGGGCACTGCGGTCCACCAGGGCCGACCGGAGGCTGGTCGGGCTGGTGGCCTCGGTGATGGGGCTGCTCGGCCTGTTCGCGCTGGCCTTCGGCACGCTGGAGGAGCAGATGGGGTACTTCGTCGTGGTGCCGGGCGTGCTCGCCGTGGGCATCGCCTTCGCCGAGCCGCCCCGGTGGACCCTGCGCGCCCGGCCGGTGTTCGCCGTCGCGGCGGCGCTGGTGGTGCTGGCGGGGTTGGCGTCGGCCGTGCACGCCCGCAGCGTCCGCGACAACGCCTACCAGCAGGCCAGGGAGTACCTCGACACCCGGTTGCCGCCCGGGTCGCGGGTCGGGTTGACGTCCCCGACGGCGCAGTTCGCGTTGCACTCGGGTGAGGGCAACGACCTGCACGTGGGCACCTGGGTGTCGTTGGGCGCCCTGCAGCAGCACCGGGCCGACTACGTGCTCACGCAGAGCCGCCCGCTCAGCCGGGGCTACGGCTACGCCTCGCCGGACCTGCTGCCCTGGTTGGCGAAGCACGCCCGACCCGTGTTCACCTTCTCCGGCCCGACCGGCGGCGACACCGTCGTCTGGGAGCTGTCGCAGGCGGAGTTGGACGCGGCGGTCAGCCGGGGGCAGCTCATCCCCGAGGTGGTGACGCCGTAGCGCCGAACCCTCGACCACGCCCGACAGGGCGTTCCGGGTTCTCTTCGCG
>NZ_JAJCXD010000112.1:0-7002 GCF_021056305.1 Actinokineospora sp. PR83 | reverse complement strand
GGGTGTCGAAACCGGCCCTCCCCGTTCGACGCGGTGGTGAGAGCAAGGCAGACACCTGCGAACGGAGCCCGAGATGACCACCACCGCCACCCGACCGGCAGGCCGGAGCACCAACACCACCGCCACCCGTGTCGGCTACGCCTTGAGCGGGGTCGCCGTCGTGTTCCTGCTGTTCGACGCCGTCATCCACCTGCTCGTGCTGCCGCAGGTGGCCGAGGCCGCCGGGCAGTTGGGGTTCCCGGTGTCGACCATGCCGGTGATCGGGGCGCTGGAGCTGGTCTGCCTGGTCCTCTACGTCGTACCGAGAACCTCGGTGCTGGGGGCGATCCTGCTCACGGCGTTCCTCGGCGGCGCCATGTCGGCGCAGGTCCGGGTGGGGGCACCGCTGCTGTCGACGGTGCTGTTCTCCGCCTACGTGGCGGTCGTGGTGTGGGCGGGGCTGTACCTGCGCAACGCCGCGCTGCGGTCGGCCATCGGCGTCGTGCGCGGCTGATCGGGGCGGGTTGGGCGAACAGCGCGCGGCGGGTGGGTGACCGGGAGTTGAACTCGGGAACCCGCCCGCGCCCGCGTGCCTAGAATCCGGACTCCCGGGCCCCGCACCGGGCTCACGCTGGAGTGCGAGGTTCGATGGTGCACGACGAAGTGACCCGCTACCGGCTCGTGCGGTTGCTCGGCCGCGGTGGCATGGGTGAGGTGCACGTCGCCGAGGACACCATGCTGCACAACCGGCAGGTGGCGCTGAAGCTGCTCTCGGCGGGGGCGCTGACCGACCCGGACCTGGAGCGGCGGTTCCGGCAGGAGTGCGAGCTGGCCGCGCAGATCGACCACCCGAACGTGCTGCCGGTCTACAACTACTCCGTGGGCGAGAAGCCCTACATCGCCATGCGCTACGTCGACGGCACCGACCTCTCCAGCGAGATCAAGGCGCACCCGGGCGGCCTCGACCCGGAACGGGCGGTGCACGTGGTCTCCCAGGTCGCCGCGGCGCTCGACGCCGCGCACCGCAAGCACCTGCGGCACCGGGACGTGAAGCCGTCGAACATCCTGCTGGAGCGGGTCTCCACGGCGGGCGGCGAGCACGCCTGGCTGTTCGACTGGGGGATCGCCCAGCCGATCGAAGCGCAACCGCTGACCGGGCTCAACCAGATCGTCGGCACCCCGCACTACATCGCCCCGGAGCGCCTGGACGGCACCAGGTCCGACCACCGCGCCGACGTCTACGCCCTCGCCGTGGTGCTCTACGAGTGCCTCAGCGGTCGGCGGCCGTTCGCCGGGGACGACATGTCCGTGCTGGTCGCGCACATGCAGACCCCGCCCCCACCGCTGCCGGACTCGATCGGCGACGGGCTGCGCGCGGTGGTGGCCAAGGGCCTGGCCAAGAAGCCGGACGAGCGCTACCAGAGCGCGGGCGACCTCGCCGCCGCCGCGCGCGACGCCCTCCGCGAGGAGCAGCTCAGCCGCCTGCGGGCGTCACTGGCGGGGGAACTGGCGGCCGGGAAGCCCAAGCGCGGCCGGTCGACCACCCCGCAGAAGCGATTACCGGTGTGGCCGCGCGGGCGGGGAGCCGGAACACCGGAGCGGTCGGCGCCCGCCGGACCCGACGGGCGGACGCCCGCCGGTTCGGAGGGGCGGCAGCCAGGGGGCCAGGAGAGGGGAACGCCCGCCGGGCCGCAGGGGCGGGTGCCCACAGGTTCGGAGGGGTGGCCGCCTGCCGGGCCGGAGGGGCGGACGCCTGCCGGTTCGGAGAGTCGTCCGCCTGCCGACCCGGAGGGCCGGGGGCTTGCTGGGCCGCAGGGCCGGGCGCCTGCAGGCCCGGAGGGGCAGGGGCTTGCCGGGGCGGGAGGCCGGGCGCCCGCCGGGCCGGGTGGGCAGGGGCTTGCCGGGGCGGACGGGCGGGTACCCGCTGGGCCGGAGGGCCAGGTGGCTGCCGGTCTGGATGGGCAGGGGCCTGCCGGGCCGGAGGGGCGGGTACCCGCTGGGCCGGAGGGCCAGGTGGCTGCCGGTCTGGATGGGCAGGGGCCTGCCGGGCCGGAGGGGCGGGTGCCTGTTGGTTCGGAGAGTTGGCCGCCTGCCGGGCCGGGGGGCCGGGTGGCTGCTGGCCTGGATGGGCAGGGGCCTGCCGGGGCGGATGGGCGAATGGGCGCTGAGCCGGGGGGCCGGGTGCCTGCCGGGCCGGAGGGGTGGACGCCTGCTGGTTCGGAGGGATGGTCGCCTGCCGGGCCGGAAGGGCGGGAGCCTGCTGGTTCGGAGGGATGGCCGCCTGCCGGGCCGGAAGGGCGGGAGTCTGCGGGGTCAGAGACGTGGACGCCTGGTGGTTCGGAGAGGCGGGAGTCTGCGGGGTCGGAGGCGTGGGCGCCTGCTGGTCCGGAGGGGCGGGTGCCTGCTGGGTCGGAGGGGTGGGAGTCTGCCGATTCGGAGGGGGCGCCCGCGAGGGCGGGGTGGCGGGAATCCCTCGGGTCGGAGACGTGGCTGTTCGGTGGGTCGGGGGAGCGGGTGGCTGCCGGGGGCAGGGCGGTGGAGCCGGGGGCGCGGGGGCCTGGGGGGTCCGCGACCGGTGGGGCCGGGGGGCGCCTGGCGGGGGTGCGCGTACCCGAGGTGGTGGCCGGGGGCGCGGTCGGCGGGATCGTCGGCGGTGCGCTGGTGTTCATCGGGGTCGCCGGGGTGTGGATCCTGTTCGCACTGGTGGTGGCGGGCGCGCTGCTGGCGTTCGGGGTGCGCGGGCCCGCCGCGCCGCCGGGGCCCGCGCGGCCGGACGACCACACCCGCGACGCGGGAGGGCTCCCGCCACCTCGGTCCTAGCGTCGTGCACGACCGGCCCGCACCGACCAAGGAGCCCCCGTCGATGGGCATGTACTTCCTCGAACCGCTGACCCCGAGCCTGCTGCGGCACGAACCGCTGCTCGACGGCGCCCCGGCGCCGGTGGGCACGCTGTTCGTCCTCGGCGAGGAGGGCGGGTACGCCGTGGCGCCGCGGGCGCGCAGCACGCTGGTGCTCGGCCGCAACAGCCCCGACGTGCACGTGACCGTCGGGGCCGGGGACTGGTACGTCAGCCGGGAGCACGCCACGCTGCGCTGCGCCCCCGACGGGCGGTGGACGCTGCGCAACGGCGGCAGGCTGCCGATCCGCATCTCCGACGCGCCCGCGCTGCTACACGAGCACGAGACCACCGTGCCGCACGGCTACACCCCGCTCTACATCCAGGGCAGCCGCCTGCACGTGGTGGAGCTGCTGGTCAGCTCGGGGCGGCGCGGTGCGGACCGGGTGCGCCCGGGGACCGGCACCCGCGACCTGGCCTGGCCGCTGTCGCCGCGGGAGCGGTTGGTGCTGGTGGCCCTGTTCCAGTTGCACCTGCTGCGCGCCGACGACGCGCACCCGCTGTCCTGGAACGAGACCGCCCGCAGGCTCAACGAGGTCCCCCGCCAACAGGGGTGGACCGACCGGCGGGCTGAGCACGCCGTGGACGGGGTGCGCAAGCGGCTGGCCGCGGCCGGGGTGGCGGGGGTCACCGCCGACTCGGCGCACCCGGACGCCATCAAGCGCAACCTGCTGCGGGTCCTGCTCGACACCGCCACCCTCGTGCCGCCCGACCTGCGGCTGCTGGACACAGGAACAGGAGATTGACGTTGTGGTGCAACAGGGACGGGCTCCGGTGACCGCGCCGGGGAGGCGCGGGGGCACGGCGCGGCTGGTCGCGCTGGTGCTGGGCGTGGCGATCATCGCCGTCGTCGCGGTCTACGTGGCCAAGGGCGGTGGGAGCGGTGCCGCCGGTGGGTCCTGTGTGGACGAGCCGGTGACCGAGGTGCACGGGGTGATCGGGTCGGAGAAGGAGGAGTTCTTCCGCGACCCCCGGGTCGTCGAGCGGTTGCGGTGCCTGGCGCTGCGGGTCGTGGTGGACTCCAGGGGGTCGCTGGACATGGTGGACCCGCTGCGGCGGGAGGGGCACGGGTACGACTTCGCCTTCCCCGGCAGCCGCACCACCGCCCGGGAGATCCTGGACGACCAGGCGATCCGGCACGAGCTGCCCGCGCTGGACCCGTACGAGGTCTTCTCCTCGCCGATGGTCATCGCCACCGTGTCCGAGACGGTCACCGCGCTCAGGGCCAACGGCGTCGTGCGGTCGGTGGCCGACCAGGACGTGGTGGACCTCGGGCGGGTGCTGGAACTCGTCACCGCGGGCACGACGTGGAGCGCGCTGAACAAGGACGGTCCCGCCACCGACCAGACCCCGGTGCTGCTGTACTCCACCGACCCGGACGCCTCGAACTCCGGGTTCCTGCTGCTGGCCGCCGCCGCGTGGACCCGCAACCAGAACCGGGCCGAGATCGGGGCCGAGAACATGGCGGCGGTGGCGGCGCAGGTGTGCCCGCTGTTCGCCGCGCAGGGCGGCAGCAAGCCGATCAAGAGCCAGGACCTGTTCGACCAGTACGCCGGGCAGAACCCGCGCACCCCGATGGCGTTCGTCTACGAGTCGCAGTACCTGTCGGCGAAGGTGCTCCCCGAGGGCCACGACGTGCTCTACCCGAGCCCGGGGATCGCCTCGGTGCACACGGTGATCGCGCTCGACGCGAAGGGGCAGCGGGTCGGGCAGGTGCTGCGCGACGACGACGAGCTGGCGCGGCTGGTGGCCGAGCACGGGTTCCGGCCGCAGGGGCGGACCGTGCAGCCCAGGGGGTTGGCCGACCCGCCGGTGACCGCGGCGGAGTCACCGTCGTTCGACGAGATGCGGTCGCTGGTCGACCGGTTGGTGGCCATGCGCGCGTCCGGGAAGAGGTGTGGGGGATGAGGGTTCTCGGTGCGGTGCTGCTCGCGGCGCTCTGCCTGACCGCGTGCACGCAGGAGGCGCCGGTGGCCGGACCCGGGGAACCGGGGACGCTGCGGGTGCTGGCGGGCAGCGAGCTGGCGGACATGAAACCGGTGCTGGACAAGGCCGCCGAGGCGACCGGGGTGCGGGTGGAGCTGACCTTCGTCGGCAGCCTGGACGGGGCGAAGCAGGTCGCCGACGGCACCGCGGACGGCAAGTACGACGCGGTCTGGTTCTCCTCCGCCAACTACCTGCGGACCTTCCCCGGCGCCGGGTCGCACCTGGGCACGTCGGTGCAGACCATGGCCTCGCCGGTGGTGCTGGGGCTGACGAAGTCGACCGCGGACCGGCTCGGCTGGGCGGGCAAGCCGGTCCGCTGGCCGGACGTGGTGGCGGCGGCGAGGGCGGAGCAGTTCACCTTCGCCATGACCGACCCGAACGCCTCCAACACCGGTTTCTCCGCGCTGCTGGCGATGACCGCGGCCCTGGAGGGCAGCGGCCGGGTGCTCGACGTGGAGGCGATCGGGAAGGTGGCCGAGCAGGTGGCGGCGCTGTTCTCCGTGCACCGGCTGACCGCGCCGTCGTCGGACTGGCTGACCGACGCCTACGTCGAGCGCAACGCGGGCAGGCAGCCGGGCGGGCCGATCGACGGGCTGGTCAACTACGAGTCGTCGCTGCTCGCGCTCAACCGGTCCGGGCGGCTGCCGGAGCCGCTGACCCTGGTCTACCCGACCGACGGCGTGGTGGTCGGCGACTACCCGCTGACCGCGCTCGCGGGCGCTTCCGCCGGGGCGCGCGACCTGCACCGGCGGCTGACCGAGTACCTGCGGACCCCGGACGTGCAGCGGTCGATCGGGGAGACCACGTCCCGGCGCCCCGCGGTGCCCGGGGTGGACCGCCCGCAGGGGGTGCCCGGGTCGCTCAACGAGATCCCGTTCCCGGATAGCTGGGCGGCGATCGAGGCGCTGTTGCAGGCATACAACGACGACCTGCGGCGGCCGTCGCGGGTGGTCTACGTGCTCGACGTGTCCGGGTCCATGGCCGAGGGCGGTCGGCTCGACGGGTTGAAGGCGGCGCTGAAGGAGCTGACCGGCGCCGGGTCGGAGCTGGCGGGGAAGGTGTGCGGGTTCCGCAAGCGGGAGGAGATCGTGCTGCTGCCGTTCAACAGCCGCCCGCTGCCGCGGCACGACTTCGCCGTGGACGCGGCGGACCCCGGCCCGTCGCTGGCCGCCATCCGGTCCGATGTGGACGGGCTGCGGGCGGGTGGCGGCACGGCGGTCTACGACTCGCTGATCACCGCGCACGGGCTCGCCGCGGGCGCGGGCGACCGCTTCACCAGCGTGGTCCTGATGACCGACGGCGAGAACACCGACGGCGCCGGGCTGCCCGCCTACCTGGACTTCCTCGCGAAGGCGCCCCCGGTCCCGGTGTTCCCGATCCTGTTCGGGGAGGCCAACGAGACCGAGATGCGCACGGTGGCCGACCGCACCGGCGGCGAGTACGTCGACGCGCGCACCGAGAGCCTGGCCGCCGCGTTCTGCGAGATCCGCGGGTATCAGTGACGCAGGCCCAGGTGGAACCGCAGGACCCGGACCCGTTCCCGGCCCAGGGTGGGCGCGGCCCGGGCGATCAGGTCGGCCCAGGGCGCGTCGCCGGGGCGCAGGTAGGCCGTCGCGGACCCGGTGCGCAGCCACTCGGCGACGTCCCGCTCCGCCGCGCCGTGCAGCGGGTCGGCGGGGTCGGCGAGCAGCAGCAGGTCGGTGTGCAGGCGGCAGGCGGGTGAGGCCACGCGCAGGAGCGCGTACGCGGCGGTGCGCTGGTGCGGGGGGTTCCCCGGCGCCGGCGCCTCCCGCAGGAACGGCTCGGGCGGCGGGGTGCCGCGCAGGGCCCGCAGCGCGCGGCGGCTGACCCGGGGCGACGGGTCGGTGAGCAGCGGTGCCAGGAGGGCCGGGGTCCCGGCGCCGAGGGCGTGCACGGCGTCGACCGCGGCGGCGCGCATCCGGGCCAGGGGCGCGGTCAGGAGCGGGATGACGGCGTCGGCGTCCGCGCGGGAACCGGTCTCGCCCAGGCCCGCCACCGACTCCGGGGTGGGCGGGTCGACCCGCCGGTAGTGGGCGGCGGGGTCCTCGCCCGCGCGGCGCAGGGCGGCCTGGGCGGTGGCGCGGACGACGGCGGTCCGGTCGGTCAGCGCCGCCGCGGC
>NZ_JAJCXD010000111.1:0-14594 GCF_021056305.1 Actinokineospora sp. PR83 | reverse complement strand
CCGGCGCGGGGCGCCGCCCCGGCGGTCGTCGCGGCCGCCTTCGCGCTGGTGGAACTCGCGCGGGCCACCCTCGCGGGTGCCGCCCTCGCGGGGGCGGCGGGGGCGGAAGTCGCCGCTGCGGCGGGAGGGGTGGCCGCCGGAGCGGGGGGCGCGCGACGGGCGGGCGGGGGGCTCGATGTACGGCTCACCGCTGGGAACCCGGGCACCGGTGATGCGGATGAGTTCCGCGTCGCCGGGGCGGACTCGGGTGCTTTCGGGCTTGACGCCCGCCTTGTCGGTCATGCGGGTGACGCTGCGGCGCTGGTCGTGGGTGACGACCGTGACGACCGTGCCGGACTCGCCCGCCCGGGCGGTGCGGCCCGCTCGGTGCAGGTAGTCCTTGGAGTCGGCCGGGGGGTCGACGTGGACGACCAGGCTGACGCCGTCGACGTGGATGCCTCGGGCGGCGACGTCGGTGGCGACCAGGACGGGCATCTCACCGTCGCGGAACTGGGTGAGCACGCGGTTGCGGGCGCCCTGGGTCTTGCCGCCGTGCAGGGCACCGGCGCGGACGCCGACCGAGCGCAGCTTGTCGGCCAGGCGGTCGACGTGGTGCTTGGTGCGGACGAACATGATGGTGCGGCCGTCGCGGGCGGCGACCTCGGTGATGACGTCGGCCTTGTCCTGCTTGGACACCAGGAGCATGTGGTGCTCCATGGTGGACACGCTGGCGGTGGACACGTCGACCGAGTGCGTGACCGGGTTGGTCAGGTAGCGGCGGACCAACTGGTCCACGTCGCCGTCCAGGGTGGCCGAGAACAGCAGCACCTGGCCGTCGGGGTCGGTGAGGTCGAGGATCTCGCGGACCTGGGGCAGGAAGCCCATGTCCGCCATCTGGTCGGCCTCGTCGATCGCGCTGAACTGCACGTCGTGCAGGACGCAGGTGCCCTGGCGGACGTGGTCCGACAGGCGGCCCGGGGTGGCGATCAGCAGGTCGACACCGCGCTTGAGCGCCTCGGCCTGGCGGGGGAAGGACATGCCGCCGACGGCGGTGCGGCACCACAGGCCCAGCGACCGCGCCAGCGGGGTCAGCGCGTCGCTGACCTGCAGGGCGAGTTCGCGGGTGGGCACCAGGATCAGTGCGCGCGGCCGCAGCGAGCGGGCCTGGCCGCCGTTGAGGCGGGCGAGCAGCGCGAGGCCGAAGGCCAGGGTCTTGCCCGAGCCGGTCTGCGCGCGGCCCAGCACGTCCCGGCCCGCGAGGGCGTCGGGGAGCGTGGCGGACTGGATGGGGAAGGGCTTGTCGATGCCCGCGGCGGCCAGTGCGCGCAGCAGGGGCTCGGGCAGGCCGAGCTCGGCGAAGGTCACGCCGTCGTTGGTCTCGCTGTCGAAACGCCCCTTGCCGCTGGCGCGGTGGCGCGGCTTGTGGTCTTCGGTGGTGATGTCTTGCGTAAGCAGGGCAGAGTTCTGCACGGGGTCCTCTCCGGACGTGGCACGTCTCGGGAGGCTCCGCCCTCGCATAGGAGGTCGGCAGGCTTTCACGCGGACGGGCCCGGCACGATGTGTTCGTACCGTTGGGTGGGCTTCCACCGCTGCCTGTCGGACCAGCACAACTGCCTGGTGTCTGACTGGGAACGGCGCATGGGCCGTTCGCGGTGATGACACAAGCGTACCCGACATGTGCCGGGCCCCGCGCACCCCGGGCACCCCGACATCGTGACTGTCCCCACTGATCTGCGGGAATAGGGCGGGTGGGCCCCGGAAAAGGGGCCCACCCGCCCCCGCCTCAGATGCCCGCCGCGGTGAGCAGTCGGGCGGTGAGGGCGCCCGGGTCGCCGATGTCCTCCGGAAGCCCGCGCGAGCGGAACCAGGACGCGATGTTCGCCACATCCCGGGCCAGGAAGTCCGGTCCGCCCGGGTTCGCGATGACGTCGACCACCTGCGGCAGGTCGATCAGCACCAGCTCGCCGCCGCGGACCAGGGTGTTGTAGGCGGACAGGTCGCCGTGCGCCAGCCCCAGGGAGGCGAACAGCTCCAGCGCGTGCACCATCTGCTCCCACAGGTCGCGCAGGTCGTCGGCGGCGGGTCGTAGCTGTGCCAGCCGGGGCGCCGCCGAGTCCGGGTCGTCGCCGCGCAGGTACTCCAGCAGCAGCTCCGTGCCGTCGCGCTGCACCGGGTAGGGCACCGGGGCACCCGCCGTCCACAACCGCGACAGCGCGGCGAACTCCGCCACCGCCCACTGCTCGGCGATGAGGTTGCGGCCGAAGGAGCTGCGGTTGCCCATCGCCCGCATCTCGCGGGACCGGCGCACCCGCCTGCCCTCCAGGTAACCGGCGTCCCGGTGGAACAGCCGGTGCTCGCCGCTGCGGTAGCGCTTGGCCGCCAGCACGCAGCTCGCGCCGCCGGGGACCGCGCGCTCCAGCAGGAACACGTCGGCTTCCTTGCCGGTCTTGAGCACGCCGAGTTCGGTGTCGGCCGCGGCGAGGTCGGTGACCAGCCACTCCGGCCGGGGTGCGGGGCCCTGGTCGGCGTCACCCCAGGTGGACCACCGGTCGGTGCCAGGGGGCAGCTCCTGGGACTTGGTGTAGGCGTCGTCGCGGACGCGGGCGAGCCGGGCCCGCTCGGCCTCGGTGAGCCGCCCGGACCGGGTCGGCTGCGGGTCGTCGTCGAACCCGCCGCGCCTGCGCATCCTGGTGGAGCGCGGGGCGTCGTCGGTCAGGTCGGAGAAATCGTTGGAACCGTGCTTGCGCACTGGTGGGTCTCCTAGGGAAAGGAAGGGGTCCCCACCGGGCGCCTCAGCTCGGTGGGGCGGGTGGACGGGTCAGCGCCACCACAGGGACCGTCATCTCCACGGGGCACCTCCTCGGTTCCACCGGCGTCTCTCCACCGGCAACGTGCGCACAGGATCGCGCGGCCCGCCGGGGCCGCGCAACCGATTAAATCCGGCTGCCGGATCGGCTCAGCCGTCGACGACCAGTTCCAGTTCGCGCTTGCCGACCGGTTCCAACCGCAGCCCGGCGGCCCGCGCGGCGGAGACGACCGTGCGGACGGTGCCCGGCTCGCGCGGCGCCAGCGCCAGGGCGGCGGCCAGCCTGCCCTTGGCGGCCTTGTTGAAGTGGCTCACGCTCTTGCGCCTGCCGCCCTCGCCCTCGGTGACCACCCGCACCGTCACCGCGTGCGGGACGTCGGCCAGCGCCGCATACGCCCCGGAGCGCAGGTCCACCACCAACTCGTCCACAGTGGACAGGGTTTTCTCCAGGTCGGCCCGCCACACCGCGCGCAGGCCGCCGATCCCGGGCAGCACGGACGCCCCGGAGAGCCGGTAGGCCGGGATGGGGTCCTCGGCCCGCACCACCCCGAACAGCGCCGACGCCACGGCCAGCCGCCTGCCCGCCCGCGCCCGCTGCGCCCTGGTGAACTTCTCCGCGCCGAGCGCGTCGTAGAGCACCCCGGTGTAGCGCTCCAGCGCGGGCCGGGTCGGCGAGGTGAACAGCTCGGCGTTGCGCTCGACCTCCTCCACCTGCCGCTCGGACAGGTCGAGCGCCCGGAGGCTGGCGGGCACGTCGTCGGCGAGGGCGCGCAGCGCCTCGGTGAGCCGCAGCCGGACCGGGGTCAGCTCGGCGAAGGACAGGGCGCCGAGGTCCAGCGGGTCGCCGTCCCCGCCGTCGCTCTTGGTCTCCGAGGGCGGAAGCAGTACGAGCACCGGGCGAGCGTAGAGAAAAGCGGTCGAGGCGCCGTGCCGGGGTGGCTACCGTCCGGGCCCGTGGACGTGATCTGGAGACCGCTGACACCCGCCGACGGGCCCGCCTGGGTGGCCTGCGCGGTGGCCGTCGAGGCCGAGGACCGCACCGGTGAGCACCTGGGCGCGGACGACTTCGCCTGGTGGCTGGACGACCCCGGCACGGACCTGGCCCGCGACAGCCTGGGCGCCTTCGCGGGTGACGACCTGCTCGCCTACGCCTTCGCCCCCGGCCTGCCCGGCGGCGACCGGGTGGAGCTGCGGATCGAGGGGGCGGTGCACCCGGCGCACCGCCGCCGCGGCCTCGGCCGGGAACTGCTGACCAGGGTGATCGCCGCGGGCGAGGCCCGGTACCCGGTGCTGGAGGCGCACGTGCGCGCCTACGACGGCAACCCGGGTCAGGAGGCGCTGCTGGCCGAGTTCGGGTTCACCACGCGCCGCTGGTTCTTCGACATGACCGCCGACCTCACCGGCGCGGCGCCCGCGACCGTCCCCGCCGGGTTCGCGGTGGAGCGCTTCACCGAGGCGCACGCGGAGGAGTTGCGGCTCCTGCGCAACCGCAGCTTCGCCGACCACTGGGGTTCCCCGCAGCACGACCCGGAGCAGTGGCGGGCGCGCTTCCTGGCGCCGAACCTGTTCGTGCCCGGGTTGACGTTCCAGGTGCGCGACGCGGCGAGCGGCGCCCTTGCCGCGTTCGTGCTCAGCCACCACCACGCCGCTGACAGCGAGGCGCGGGGTCACCGCGAGCTGTGGGTGGCCGCGGTGGGCACCGATCCGGGGTTCCGCGGTCGTGGGCTGGGTGGTGCGCTGCTCGCGCACACCCTGCACGCGGGTGCCGCGGCGGGGTACGCCTCAGCGGGGCTGAGCGTCGACGCCGACAACCCCACGGGGGCGCTGGGCATCTACCGGCGGGCCGGTTTCACCCCGTCCGCCCGGTGGACCGTCCGCATCCGCTGAGCCCCGGGCACCCGGTGGGGCCGCCGCCCCCGTGTTCGGGGGGCGGCGACCCGGTGGGGAGCCGCGTCCGGGGAAGCGAGTCGCGGCTCCGGTCCACTGGTCAGCCCTCGGCGGTGCTGTCGATCGTCACGCCGGGTTCTGACCCGTGTCCCCGACCGTACGCACGACCACCGACAATTCCGCCACGATGACCCCATGCGCACCATCGACTGGCGCGGGGACCGCGTCGTGATCATCGACCAGACCCGGCTGCCGCACGCCCTGGTCGTCGCCGAGCTGCGGACCGTGGACGAGCTCGTGACCGCCATCGCCTCCCTCGCCGTGCGCGGTGCCCCGGCGCTCGGGGTGGCCGGGGCGCTGGGTGTGGCGCTGGCCGCGCTGACCGCTCCCGACCGGGTCGAGGAGGAGGCGGCGAAGGTCCGCGCGGCCCGGCCGACAGCGGTGAACCTGGCCTGGGGTGTCGACCGGGCCCTCGCGCGCCTGCCGGAGGGGACCGCCGCCGTGGTCGCCGAGGCGGTGGCCGTCCTGGAGGACGACGCGCGGCTGAACCGGGCGCTGGGCGAGCGGGGCGCGGACTGGCTGCTCGACCGGGTCGGCGGGCCGGTCGACGCGCTCACCCACTGCAACGCGGGTGCGCTGGCCTGCGTGGAGTGGGGCACCGCGCTGGGCGTGCTGCGCTCGCTGCACCTGCGCGGCGGCCTCGGCCACGTCTACGCCGACGAGACCCGACCGCTGCTGCAGGGTGCCCGGATCACCGCCTGGGAGCTGGCGGGCCTGGGCGTGCCGCACACCGTCGTGGTCGACTCCGCCGGGCCGTCGGTGATCGCCAACGGGCTGGTGGGCGCCGTGGTGGTGGGCGCGGACCGGATCGCGGCCAACGGCGACGTGGTCAACAAGGTCGGCACGTACCCGCTGGCGCTGGCCGCGGCCAGGGCGGGCATCCCGTTCGTCGTGGCCGCGCCCGAGTCGACCGTGGACCTCGGCACCCCCGACGGCCGGTCGGTGGACATCGAGGTGCGCGACGAGGACGAGGTGCTCTGCTGGCGCGGTGAGCGGATCGCCCCCGCGGCGACCCGGGCGCTGAACTACGCCTTCGACGTGACCCCGGCCGACCTGGTCGCCGCGATCGTCACCGAGGCACGGGTCGTCGAGCCCGCCTCGGGGTCGCTGCTGTAACCCGAATGCGCAGGCGAGAGCCTGGTCACTACCCTCTAGAGCACTGTTCCGGCCGTAGGGAGCCCCACCGTGATCACCAGGATGTCGTCGTTGTTCCTGCGCACCCTGCGCGAGGACCCGGCGGACGCCGAGGTGCCCAGCCACAAGCTGCTGGTGCGCGCCGGGTACGTCCGCCGCGTGGCTCCGGGCGGTTACACCTGGCTGCCGCTGGGGCTGCGCGTGTTCCGCAACGTCGAGCGCGTCGTCCGCGAGGAGATGGACGCGATGGGCGCGCAGGAGATCTCCTTCCCCGCGCTGCTGCCCAAGGAGCCCTACGAGGCGACGAACCGGTGGACCGAGTACGGGCCCAACCTGTTCCGGCTCAAGGACCGCAAGGGCGCCGACTACCTGCTCGGCCCCACCCACGAGGAGCTGTTCACGCTCACCGTGAAGGGCGAGTACGCCTCGTACAAGGACTACCCGGTCACGCTGTACCAGATCCAGACCAAGTACCGCGACGAGGCGCGGCCCCGGGCGGGCATCCTGCGCGGGCGCGAGTTCGTCATGAAGGACTCCTACTCCTTCGACCTCACCGACGAGGGCCTGTCGGCCTCCTACCAGGCCCACCGCGACACCTACATCCGGATCTTCGACCGGCTCGGCCTGGAGTACGTGATCTGCTCGGCCACCTCGGGGGCGATGGGCGGCTCGGCGTCGGAGGAGTTCCTCGCGGTGGCGCCCACCGGCGAGGACACCTTCGTCCGCAGCACCGAGTCGGACTACGCCGCCAACGTCGAGGCCGTCGTCACCCCCGCGCCGGAGCCCCGGCCGCTGGAGGGCCTGCCCGAGGCGCAGGTGCACCACACGCCCGGCACCCCCACCATCGAGTCGCTGGTCACCTTCCTCAACGGCGCCGACCTGGGCCGGGAGTTCACCGCGGCCGACACGCTCAAGAACGTCCTGCTCAAGACCCGCAAGCCGGGGGCGGAGGGCTGGGAGCTGCTCGCCGTCGGCCTGCCCGGCGACCGCGAGGTGGACACCAAGCGGCTGGAGGCGGCGCTGGAGCCCGCCGAGGTCGCCATGCTCGACGACGCCGACTTCGCCCGCAACACCTTCCTGGTCAAGGGCTACATCGGCCCGAAGGCGCTGCTGGACAACGGCGTGCGCTACCTGGTCGACCCGCGCGTGGTCACCGGCACCGCCTGGGTGACCGGCGCGGACAAGGCCGAGCACCACGTGGTCGACCTGGTCGCGGGCCGCGACTTCACCCCGCACGGCACCATCGAGGCCGCCGAGGTGCGCGAGGGCGACCCGTCGCCGGACGGCAAGGGCACCCTGGTCGCCGCGCGCGGCATCGAGATCGGCCACATCTTCCAGCTCGGCCGCAAGTACGCCGACGCCTTCGGCCTCGACGCCCTCGGCGCCGACTCCAAGCCCATCCGGATCACCATGGGCTCCTACGGCATCGGCGTCTCCCGGCTGGTCGCCGTGCTGGCCGAGCAGCAGCACGACGAGCAGGGCCTGTACTGGCCGCGCGAGGTCTCCCCGTACGACCTGCACCTGGTCGTGGCTGGCAAGGACGACGCGCTCAAGGCCGGTGGCGAGGACCTCGCGGCCGAGCTCGACGCCGCCGGGCTGTCGGTGCTGCTCGACGACCGCACCACCTCGCCCGGGGTGAAGTTCAAGGACGCCGAGCTGATCGGCGTCCCGACGATCGTCGTCGTCGGCCGCGGCCTGGCCAACGGCGTCGTCGAGGTCAAGGACCGCAGGTCCGGCGAGCGCGTGGAGGTCGCGGTGACCGACGTCGTCGAGCACCTCACCTCGCTGGTGCGCGGCTGACCCGCAACGCACGAGGGGCCGGGGTCCACAGTGGACCCCGGCCCCTCGCGTTCTCTCAGCCCTCGTAGGGGCGGATGCTCTCGACCATCTTCGCCGCGGTCTCGGCGGGCAGCGCGTCGGGCACGCCCTGGTCCTGGTACATCATGAACAGCGCGGTGTTCTCACCGTTCTTGAACGCCACGGCCGTGAACACCACGGTGGGGGAGGGGCACTTGCCGGGCTGGGTCACGGTGAGGGTCGCGGTCGCGGTGAACGCGTCGATCTTGCCCGCGTTGACCTTCGTGGGCGTGGCCTCGGTGACCGCCACCTGCGCCTTGGACCCGTCCGGGTTGAGCGCCGCGGAGTCGGCGAACAGCTTCACACCGTTGCTCGCCGCCCTGGCGGGCTCGGTGGTCCCGGCCGTGACGAACCCGGCGCGGCCGCGGTAGGAGCCCTTCACCGACGTGCACGCCTCCGGCTTGTACGTGGTCACGCCGTGCATGACCGCGGTCGGCTTGCCGTCGTTGTCCTCGAAGCCGACGATCGTGCTCGGCGTCTCGACCTCCCAGTCCTTCGGGACGTCGTAGGCCACCTTCTCCTTGAACGACAGCACCCCCTGCCAGCCCGAGACCACCGAGTCGACCAGGATGTCCTCCACCTTCGTCGGGGTGGACGAAGTGGACGGTCGCTTCGCGGTCGTCTTCGGCGCCGAGGACGTGGTCTTCTGCCCCGAGGACGGCGGCGGGGGCGCGCTCGACGACGGGCCGGGGTCGGCGATCGGCTGATCGTCGTCGCGGTTGACCAGGAACAGGGTCGTCACCCCGCCGATGGCGACCACCAGCACCACCACCGCCACGATGATCCACGGCGTCCGGTTCCCCTTGGGCGGCTCGGGCGGCTGGTACATGCCGAAACCCTGATACCCACCGGGTTGCTGCGGTTGCTGTGGGTGACCCTGCTGCTGGTACGGCGAGGGTTGGCCGGTCATCGGGTCCACTTGGTACTGCGGGTGCGGCTCCTGCCAGTACGGACCCCCTGGGGTGCTCATGCCCCAGACGGTAGTTGACCGCCCCGCGCATCGGCGGGTGAACCTGCCCATCCGAGCAGCGCGGCGACCACGGCCCCGGTGTCGGACAGGTCCGCCAGCACCACGTCGGCTCCCGCCGCGGCCAGCTCCGCGGCGCTGTCGCGCCCGGTCGCCACCCCCACCGCGACCACCCCGTGGTGCCGGGCGCCCACCACGTCGTGGGTGGTGTCACCGACGACCACCACCCGGTCCGCGGCGAACCGGGTGCCGTACTTCGCCTCCGCGGCCGCCCGCGCGGCGGCCACCAGCACGTGCCGGTCGGCCGAGAGCGCGCCGTACCCGCCGACGTCGAGGTCCAGGTGGTGGTGCGGCAGCAGCGGGGCCAGCTTGCAGGCGGCCAGCTCGGGCAGGTTCCCGGTGACCAGCGTCTGCACCACCTCCGGGCGCCCGGCCAACTCGGCGAGGACCTCGGCGGCCCCGGGCAGTGCCCGACCCCGCTCGGCCATGGTGGCCCGCCCCGCCTCGGCGACGGAGACCAGCTCGGCGTGCACCCGCCGCACGTCCTCCTCGGTCCAGGCGACGCCGTGCGCCTCCAGCAGCTCCACGGTGATGCCGCGCTCGGTGCGGCCTGCGAACGCGGGCACGTGCACCAGGTCGATGCCCAGCGCGGTCACCAGCGCCTCGGCGTACCAGGCGCGGCCGAGCCCGCGGTAGTCCACGAGCGTCTGGTCCACGTCCCACAGGACGAGGGTGGTCGGCGGTGTCACCCGGTCATCGTGACACGGGGATCAGGGGATCGGGCGCGCGCTGTCGGCGACGGCCAGCAGGACGGCCCGCTCGACCGGCGGCGGGTCGGCGGGCCCACCCGCGGTGTCCCCGTTGACCACGACGAACCGCAGCCCGTCGGCGACCCGCAGCACGGTGACCACCACCAGGCCCCTGGTGCCCAGGCACGCGCTGCCGGAGGTGGTGACGGTCGCCTCGACCTGCACGCCGTCGACCGCCGTGCCATCGTCCCCGGTGCGCTCGACGGCCTTGGGGGTACCGACGGACACCTCCAGGCCGCTGGCACCGGTGTACCCGTCGGTGCCCACCGCGTGCGCGATGTCGTTGGCCACCTGGTTGATCTCCCCGGCTGGCGCGGTGCCGCTCCCGGCGAAGCCCCGGCTGTAGTCACGGCCCTCGCAGGAGTAGTCGCCCGACCCGGCAAGGGCGGAGATGCTCAGACCGGACATCGACGCCAGTGCGATCGGATCACCGCCCGACGCCACCCACCCGTCGGGCACCGAGTAGGCGACGTGCGCGTCCTCGTTGGCCACCACCTCGCCCGGCGGTGCCCCGGTGGTCCGCTGCGTGGTCGTGGTGGGACCGGTCGTCGGCCCCGACCCGCTGCTGCCAGCGCCCCGGTTCAGCAGCACCACCGCCACCACCGCGCCCACGATGACAACCAGGGCGGCCACCGCGACAGCCGCGATCCGCCCGGTCCGCCGCGGCGGCGGTGGCTCGTCGAACAGCCCGAGGCCCTGGTACTGCCCACCCGGATAGGTCACGGCCCGACGGTATCGCCCCACCGCCCGCGCTCACCCGCGCGGTCGAACGCTGTCCGTGATCGCCCGCACGTCCCCGGCCCCCACAGTGTCCGGCCCCAACGCCTCACCCGGCACCGTGTCCGCCCCCAACACCACCACGGAAGTACCCGCCCCGGTCGCCAACGCCACCACGACCACCGTCCCCCGCACCCCGGCGCACGCGTCGGCGCTGTCGGTGGTGGTCTCCGCGTCCGCGCGCACCACACTTCCCCGCGCCCCGTCCCGCACCACCGGCGTCGGTCGTGACAGGGTCACCCGCGCAGTCTGGTTGGCGTCGCTGTACTGGTCGGCGGCGATCGCGGCGGCCAACTCGGCGGCGGCGTCAGCGGGCGGCCCCTCGGCCACCCCACTGCCGCTGAACGCCCGCCCGTACTCCGCCCCCTGACAGGTGTAGGTCCCGAAGTCGGCCAGGTGCCCCAACCGCACCCCGTTGGACGACTCCAGTGACTCGGTGTCCTCGGCCAGCGCCCACTCCGGGGGCAACTCGTAGGTGAGCTGCGCCTGCCCGTCCACCACCACCTGCCACCCCGGGTTCCGCGCCTCCTCCGAGGCGGCCTCCCGCGTCCGCGTCGAGGACACGGAGGTCGCACTCGGCAGGTCCGCCGAATCGTCACCGGCAGGCCCGAACACCCCCACGGCCACGAACGCGGAGGCGACCAGCACCAGTGCCGTCGCCCCCACCGCCAGCCGCCTGCTCACCACCGGCACGACGTTAACGCAGCCCGCCCCACCCGTTGGAACAACCTGGGCTCACCGGCGCAGCCACCAGCCACACAGAACCCCAACGGCCCAACGGCCGACCCCCCACGAGCCACCAGCCCGGCAGCAGGCCACCGAAACCCCACCGAGGCGCAGCCGCCGACCACCCCACCAACCGCCAGCCGGGCGGCCAGCCACCCCGAACCCCACCAGGCGCAGCGAAAATCAGCACCCCCGCAACCGCCTGCCCGGCTACGCCAATGCCCGGGTGGGTGGATCTGCTTGGGTGGGGGTAGCGATCATGTGCAAGCCTGTCTGGGCTGTGGGGCATCTCTTCAGCCCCACTCGGTCACACTGGGCGCATGATCGCTGTAGGGGCCCCGCCCAAGCGGATCCACCCACCCGGGCACGCCCCGAAAACTCCCGGGCTTTAAAGCAACGGCACGGCCGAGCAGATCCCCAAAACCCGGCTGCAAAGCGAACAAACTCAAGCAGGAACAGGCTCAACCGGCGAGGAAGCTCAACCGCACCCGCCGCACCGGGTTGTCGACGTTGGTGTCCACCAGGCAGATCGACTGCCACGTCCCCAACGCCATCACCCCGCCCAGCACCGGCACCGTCGCGTAGGGCGGCACCAACCCGGGCAGCACGTGGTCGCGCCCGTGCCCCGGAGTCCCGTGCCGGTGCCGCCACCGGCTGTCGGCAGGCAGCAGTTCCCGCAGGGCGGCCAGCAGGTCCTCGTCGCTGCCCGCGCCGGTTTCGATGATCGCCAGTCCGGCCGTGGCGTGCGGCACCCACACGTGCAGCAGGCCGTCCCCGGCGTCGGCGTCGGACAGGAACCGGGCGCAGCGGTCGGTGAGGTCGTGCACCACCTCCGCGCCGCCGGTGCGGATTTTGATCTCCTCGCTGTGCACGCCCCCACCGTAGGCTGTGGGTGTGCGCGCCGCCTTCGGAGAACACTTCGACGTCCCGTTCGGGTACCTCAACACCGCCAGCATCGGCATCCCGTCCGCGCGGGCCGCCGACGCCGTGGACAACGCCGTGCGCCGCTGGCGCTCGGGGGCGGCGAACCCGCCCGAGTTCGACGAGTCGGTGGCCGTGGCCCGCGCCGCCTGGGCCCGGCTGGTCGGGGTCGACGCCGGGTCGGTGGCGATCGGGTCCAACGTCTCGCAACTGGTGTCGCTGGTCGCCTCGGGTGTCCCGGGTGGCACGCGTGTGCTGACCCTGCGCGGGGAGTTCACCAGCCTGACCTTCCCGTTCGCCTCCCGCGGCTTGGAGGTGGTCGAGGTCGGGCCGGAGGAGCTGGTGGCCAGGGCGCCGGAGTTCGACCTGGTGGCGGTCAGCGTCGTGCAGTCGGCGGACGGCGCCGTCGCGGACCTGGAGGGGCTGCGGGCCGCGGGCACCAGGGTGCTACTCGACGCCACGCAGGCCGTGGGGTGGCTGCCGCTGAGCCTGTCGTGGGCGGACTGGGTGGTCGGCACCTGCTACAAGTGGCTGCTCGCCCCGCGCGGGGCGGCGTGGTTGGCGGTCGGGGCGGGCGCCGCGGAGCTGACCCACCCGCTGGCGGCCAACTGGTACGCGGGGGAGGACCCGTGGCAGACCGTCTACGACCTGCCGCTGCGGCTCGCCGGGAACGCGCGCGCCTTCGACCTGTCCCCGGTCTGGTGGGCCCACGTCGGCGCCGCCGAGTCGATGACCTGGCTGGCCGGGCTGGACCTCGCCCGCGTCCGCGACCACTGCGTGGGCCTGGCCGACTCCCTGCTGGCCGGTCTCGACCTGCCCCCGCGCGGCTCGGCGATCATCTCCCTGGACCTGCCCGGCATCGCCGACCGCCTGGCCGCCGCGGGCATCCGCTGCGCCCAGCGCGCGGGCCGTTCCCGGCTGTCGTTCCACCTCTACAACACCGCCGAGGACGTCGACGCCGTTCTGGGCGCACTCTGAGCTGGGGTTTTCGTCCTGTTCGTCGGCCGGTCTCACACGGTCGGGGGATACCGATTACCGTGGGCAGTCGTGTCGGACCCCCAACAGCCAGGTCGCGGCCCGTGGCCAGGGCAGCACCCCCGCCAAGGCGAAACGGACTGGATCCCGCGGGTGCCCGCGGCCGAGCAGCCCGGTGACCCGTTCCGGTTCCAGCCCGAGCCCGCCCCGCCGCCCGGCAACCCGGCCCTGAACTGGGGCCTGCGCATCGCCGCCCTGGTCGCCATCGCCGTGATCTCCGGCCTGGTCTGGTCCTACGTCAGCGGCGACGACGACTCCTCCGACACCGCGACCCCGACGACGCAGCAGACCCGCCCGAAGACGGAGGGCGTGTACCAGTTCGAACCGTACAAGGACGTCCCCACGCCGCGCACCGACACCAACTGCGCCGAGCACGCCTACAGCAAGACCAAGACCTTCCTGGCCCAACCCGGCATCTGCACCAAGGTCGTCCAGGCCGTGTTCACCACGAGGGTCCAGGACCGCACGGTCCTGGTGGGCGTCGGCGTGCTGCACATGAGCGGCGCGGACAAGGCGGCCGAACTGCGCACCCTCACCGACCAGGACGGCACCGGCAACGTCAGCGACCTCGTGCGCGAGGGCGTGGTCAGCGCCCCGCCGCTGAAGTCCCTGAGCAACGGCCTCGGCTACGCCGCCCAGCAGAACCAGGCCGTGGTCGTCATCGTCGAGGCCGACTTCGCCCCCGTCAACGGCAGGTCCACCACCACCAAGGCCGACGAACCCACCCTCGACAGCATCTGCAACGACGCCCTGCGCCTCGTCGAGGAGATCGACACCGGAGCCTGACCCCCGGTCAGCGCACCCCGGGCGACCTCACGGCCTGCCGGGGAACGATGGCGTAGCGGGGGACACCCCGGCCACGATGCGCCACTTCGTCGCCCGCACCGCCTCCTCCGTCAGCGCCTGCGCCGCCGCCGCCCGCACGTCGGCGTCGTCGGTCCGGTCCAGGACGGCCCGCCAGGCCACCGTCGCGTCCTGCTCGGCGGTGATCAGCAGGGCCAGCGCGGACGCCTGGTCGGTCACCGGTTGTGGTGGCAGGTAGGCGGGTTCCGCCGCCCGGGGGGTCGCCCCGGAGGCGCCCAGCAGGCGCTCGGTCGCGTCCCGCCGGGCCCGGTGGGCCAGCGCGCCCGCGTCGATGCCCGCGTCGAACGAGGCCGGGAGGAAGGCGCTGACCAGCCCGTAGACCCACACCGCCGCGTGTTCGGCGCCCAGGGCCGCCTGCACCGCGTCGAGGGTGTCGGCGGCCATCGGCGGCCGGGTGGCCGGGATGCTCGTCGGTTGGGCCGCCCCGGACGGGACGGCGGTGGGGGCGTCGGCCCCGGGGTCTTCCTGCATCAGGCCAGCACCTCTCGCAGACTCGCGCAGGCCGCCCCGACCGAGGCGACCATCCCGGCGCGGTGGCGCGGCACCGCCGCCACGACCCCGCCCGCTTCCTTCTCCGCCGCCGTGAGCCCGTCCACCAGCGCCGCCTTCGCCGCCGCCGGGTCCGCGGGTGCGGCGGGCGGGGCAGTGGCGGGGGCGGACGAGGGCGCCGTGGACGGCGGTGGCCGCTCCCGGTCCACCTCGGCCCGCAACGCCGCCGCGTGCTCGCCGCGCACCCGGGCGACCTCCCCGGCGGGGGCGGCCAGCGCGGGCA
>NZ_JAJCXD010000110.1:0-23766 GCF_021056305.1 Actinokineospora sp. PR83 | reverse complement strand
GATCACGCACCGCGAGTTCGACGACGACTTCTCCGCCGAGCGGCAGTACGCGGACGACGACTACGGGCCGGACGAGGACGATGGCGGCCCGCCGACGGGCGAGCAGCGGGCGATGCGGAAGAAGAAGACCTGGCGGCGGGTCCGGCGGACCCTGTACGTGCTGACCGCCCTGGGCATCGTGATCCCGGTCCTGGCGTTCTTCATCACCTACCAGATGGTCGACGTCGACAACCCCAACGACGTCGCGCTGGCCCAGGACAAGGTCGTCACGATGCTCTACGCCGACGGCTCGCCGATGGCGCGGCTGGCCGAGTCCGGCGGCAACCGCATCATGCTCAAGTCCGGGGAGATCCCCGACACCCTGCTGCACGCCGTGTACGCCGCCGAGGACCAGACGTTCGAGACGAACTCCGGGTTCGACCTCATGGGCATCATGCGCGCGGTGTGGAACCAGGCGACCGGTGGCGGCGGCGGTGGCTCCACCATCAGCCAGCAGTACATCAAGAAGGCTTCCGGCAACGAGGACCCGACGCTGTCGCGCAAGTGGGTCGAGGTCGTGAAGTCCTACAAGATGAACAAGACCTACAGCAAAGACGACATCATCGCGGCGTACCTGAACACGATCTACTTCGGTCGGGGCGCGTACGGGATCGCGGCGGCGGCGCAGGCCTACTACGGCATCAGCGACGTCAACCAGGTCACCAAGTCGCAGGCGGCGGTGCTCGCGGGCATGATCCAGACGCCCGCGAACGGCAAGGTGGTGGCGTACCAGAAGCAGCGCTGGGACTACGTCACCAACCGCATGATCAGCAACAACTGGATGACGACGGCGGAGAAGACCGCCCAGCCGTTCCCGGAGCCGATCCCGCCCAGCGAGGGCCAGCTCGCGGCGCTGCCCGGCCCGCGCCAGGGCTTCTCGGACCTGGTCACCGACGAGCTGAAGACCTACGGCATCACCGAGGAGCAGGTCAAGCGCAACGGGTACGTGATCACGCTGACCATCGACCAGAACGCGCAGACCATGGCCGAGAAGGCTGTCGCGGACGTGATGGCGGGCCAGCCCGCGAACCTGCACCCCGCCCTGGTCGCGGTCGACCCGGCGTCCGGTGCGATCCGGGCCTACTACGGCCGCGCCAAGGGCCTCGACCTGGACTACGCGGGCGCGAAGCAGGAGCCCGGTTCCGCGTTCAAGCCGTTCGACCTGGTCGGGCTGCTGGAGAAGGGCAAGGGCCTCGGCGAGGTGTACGACACCACGGCCAGGAGTTTCGACCCGAAGTGCAAGAACAACCCGTACTCGGACAGCGACTGCAAGGTCGTCAAGAACGCGTCGGTCCCCAAGTGCGGCAAGTCCTGCACGGTGGCCGAGGCGATGAAGGAGTCGCTGAACGTGGTGTTCAGCGACATGGTCTACAACGACGTCAAGCCCGCGGGCGTGGCCGAGGCGGCCAAGAAGGCGGGCATCCTCTCCCCGCTGGACGCCGCCGCCGGTGACATCAACATCGCCATCGGCGGTGGTGCCACCCAGGTGACCACCGTGGACATGGCCTCGGCGTACGCGACCTTCGCGGCCAACGGCACCTACCGCAAGCCGCACCTGGTGCAGAAGGTCACCTACCCCGACGGCGGGGTCGTCTTCGACGCGGCGGCCCGGCCGGAGCTGGCCGAGAAGCCCGCGTTCGACGCCGAGGACGCCACCCGCAACCAGCAGATCGCCCGCAACGTCACCGAGGCGCTGCTGCCGATCCCCGAGTACTCGAAGATCGGCTGCGCAGGCGGCAGGCAGTGCGCGGGCAAGACCGGGACGCACCAGTACGTCGACACGACCGGCAAGGAAACGCCGGACAACGCGAAGGCGTGGATGGTCGGCTACACCCCGCAGCTCTCGACCGCGGTGTCCATGAGCGGTGGCGACGAGAAGAACACCCCGGAGAGCCGCATCCTGCACGACGCCGAGGGCAACAAGATCTACGGCAGCGGGTTGCCGGGCAAGATCTGGAAGGAGTTCATGGACTCCTACCACCAGAACCTGCCCAAGGCCGCGTTCGGCAAGTACGTGCCGATCGGCAAGACGGAGTCCAGGCAGAGCGACAACGACAACAAGCCCGCCCAGACCAAGCCCCGCGAGCAGACGTCCGACAACGCGCCGACGACCACCACCGCGCCGTCCGTCCCGGAGACGACCACGGTGCCCCCGGAGGACACCGGCGAGGCGACCACGACCAAGCCCACCCGGACCAAGCCGGGTGGCGGGGGCACCGACATCCCGCTGCCGGGCGGTGGCGGTGGCGGAGGCGGCGGGCCGGGTGACGGCCTGATCGGTTGACCACGGACGGCTCCGGGGATTTCCCCGGGGCCGTCCGCGTGTTCACCGCGGGCTGACCCCGTTCGCACACCGCTGCCCGTAGCATCGCGCGCGTGTCTGAGTCACCGAGCGGGGACGAGCGGGTCGGCGACACCGCCACCCTCGGTCCCGAGGAGCGCGTCCGGCCGAGCTGGACGGAGTCCCTGGCCGCCTCGGCGAGCACGCCGGTCGGCGGGCCGCTGGGGGAGCACGCCGTGGTGGGCAGGCATTGGTTCTGGACCCCGCTGCGGGTCTCGCTGCTGCTGGCCGTGGTCGCGCTGTCGCTGGCCTGGTTCGGCAAGGCCGCGTGCGTGCAGCAGTACGACTCCGGCGACGGGCGGCTGGCGCTGGACTGGCGCTCGAGCCGCCCGTACGTGGCGATGTGCTACTCCGACATCGTCCCGCTGTACTCGGCCGAGCGGCTCGACCGCGGCGGCTTCCCGTACCTGACGAGCTGGGTCGACCACGAGGGCAAGCCGAACGAGACCAAGCGGTACATGGAGTACCCGGTGCTCACCGGCATGTTCCAGTGGGCGAACGCCAAGATGGCCCAGGGGTGGGTGCAGCTTGCGGCGCAGGGGTGGCTGCCGAGCGGGCTGCCGGTGGTCGTCTACTTCGACATCAGCGCGTTCTGGCTGGCCCTGGCCTGGCTGGTCACCATCTGGGCGACGCTGCGCACGGCCAGGCGCAGACCGTGGGACGCGGCGTTCATCGCCCTGTCCCCGCTGGTCCTGGTGCACGCGTTCACCAACTTCGACACCCTGGCCACGGCGTTCGCCGCCGCCGGGATGCTGGCCTGGGCGCGGAGGAAACCCGTGCTGGCAGGCGTGCTGATCGGCCTCGGCGTGGCGGCGAAGCTCTACCCGCTGTTCCTGCTCGGCCCACTGCTGATCCTGTGCCTGCGGGCGGGGAAGATGCGCTCCTGGTGGCAGGCCACCGGAGCCACGGCCCTGACCTGGGCGGTGGTGAACGCCCCGATCTTCCTGCCCGCGGCGACCCGCGAGGGCTGGTGGCAGTTCTTCACCCTCAACTCCACCCGCGGCGCCGACCCGGACTCGCTCTACAACGTGGTCATGAAGTTCACCGGCTGGTCGGGCTTCGACCCGGACCTGCCCTTCGGCGAGTCGCCGTTCTGGCTGAACCTGGTCAGCGCCCTGCTGTTCCTGCTCGGCTGCGCGGGCATCGCGTTCATCGGCCTGCACGCGCGGACCCGGCCGCGGTTCGCCCAGCTCGGGTTCCTGGTGGTCGCGGTGTTCCTGCTGACGAACAAGGTGTGGAGCCCGCAGTACTCGCTGTGGCTGATCCCGCTGGCGGTGCTGGCCGTGCCGCGCTGGAAGCTGCTGCTCGCCTGGATGACCGTCGACGCCCTGGTCTGGGCCCCCCGGATGTTCTACTTCATGGGCGACTCGAAGAAGGGCCTGCCGGAGGAGTGGTTCCTCGGCACGGTGGTGGTGCGCGACCTGGCGGTGATCGCCCTGTGCGCCCTGGTCGTGTACGAGATCTACCACCCCACCCGCGACCTGGTCCGCGCCCTCGGCGACGACGACCCGGCGGGCGGTGTGCTCGACGGCGCCCCGGACGTGGTGGTCCTGCCCGCCCGGACCGCCAAGGAACCCGAACCGGTCTGAACAACCCGATCGTCACCCCACCTGTCCGGGTGAGACACTCGCGCCGGGTAGTGGTGGGATGATCGGAGGCGGCTGGTGGACAGGGCGCGGCGTGGGTTCTGGTTGGGGTTTTCCGCCTACCTGAGCTGGGGTTTCTTCCCGCTGTACTGGCCGCTGCTCGCGCCTGCCGGGGCGGTGGAGATCTTGGCTCACCGGATCGTGTGGTCGTTGGTGGCGGTGGGTGCGCTGATCGCAGTCACCCGGCGGTGGGGGCACCTGCGGGCGGTCTTCGCCGACCGGCGGCGGATGGGGTTCATCGCGGTGGGGGCGTTCACCATCGCCGTGAACTGGGGGATGTACATCCACGGGGTCAACTCCAACCAGGTGGTGGAGACCTCGCTCGGGTACTTCATCAACCCGCTGGTGACGATCCTGCTCGGTGTCCTGGTGATGGGGGAGCGGCTGCGGGTCGGGCAGTGGGCCGGTTTGGCGATCGCGCTGGCGGCGGTGGTGGAGCTGACCTTCGACTACGGGCGGCTGCCGTGGATCGCGCTGACCCTGGCGTTCTCGTTCGGCACCTACGGGCTGATGAAGAAGAAGGCCGACGTCGGTTCCTCGGAGGGGCTGGCGCTGGAGACGGTCATCCTGGCGCCGGTGGCGCTGGGGTTCCTGGTCGTGCTGAACCTGGGGGGCGGGGGCACCTTCGGGCACGCGGGCTGGGCGAACGCGCTGCTGCTCGCGGGCACCGGGGTGGTGACCGCCGTGCCGCTGCTGCTGTTCGGGGCGGCGGCGGTGCGGGTGCCGATGACCACGCTCGGCCTGTTGCAGTACTTCGTGCCGATCATCCAGTTCGCCATCGGGCTGCTGGTGTTCCACGAGTCGATGACGACCGCGCGGTGGGTCGGGTTCGGGCTGGTGTGGCTGGCGCTGGTCGTGATCACGACCGAGTCGCTGCTGCACCGCCGTCGGTCGGTGGCGCGGGTCGCGGGCCGGCAGCCGGAACCGGTTGCCTGAGCCCGTCCGGTGGGGTGTCCCCGTCGTCCTGGTCGTCGAAGGTGTTGCGGGCGTTCAGGAAGGCGGTGAACAGGCCGACGAGCAGGGCGGCACGGCCCCAGACGCCGATCATGACCGCCTGGGCGGCGAAGCCCTCGTAGACGCCCGCGGGCTTGTTCTGGGCGATCTCGGCGAACCACAGGAAGATGCCGATGCCCATCGCCAGGTCGGCGACGGCGTAGGCGGCGATCCAGCCCCAGCGGACCCGCAGCAGCACGAACATCGGCACCAGCCACAGCGTGTACTGCGGCGAGTGGACCTTGTGCAGCAGCAGGAACCCGCACAGCATCGCCGCCGACACCGCCACCCACGGGTAGGTGCCCTCGCGCCGGTGGCGGACCCAGCCGACGACGCAGGCCGCGGCGAAGGAGGCGATCACCAGCAGCGGCGAGGCGATGCCGATGACGTGGTGCACGGCCTCGTTCTGCGGGTCGGACTCCGGGCGCAGCCCCCAGTACCAGATCGAGTTGGCGGTGATGTCGGCCTTGCGCTGGCCCTGGAACACGAACGAGGCCAGCCAGCCGTCGAAACCGGCCACGGCGAACGGCACGTTGACCGCGACCGCGGCGCCCATCGCGATCAGCGCGACCTTGACCGCGCCCGCCACCTCGCGGGTCTTGCCCGCGGCCAGTTCGGCGCCGCCGCGCCCGCCGGTGAGGACGTAGAGCATCAGCGGCAGGACGAAGATCGCCGGGTACAGCTTGAAGGCGAACCCCAGCCCGAGCAGCAGCGCGGCGGCGTACGCGCGGTGCAGCAGGGGCCGCTCGACGCCCCGCTTGCCCCAGCCGCGGTGCACCACGTAGACGGCCGCGGTCGCGCAGAGCACGACCGGCAGCTCCCAGTTGTGGAACGCGTAGAGGACCAGCGGTGGCGACAGCGCCCACAGCAGCGCCCGCCAGCGGGAGAGCCTGCCCAGCAACCAGGCCGTGAGCAGGCCGAACGGGGCCATCAGCAGCGCCGAGGCGAGCAGGAAGCCCGCGTCGGTGTGCACGAACATCGCGCCGAGCCAGATCAGCAGGCCGGTGAGCACCGGGTACTCGACCGTGCCGCCGCTGAGCTCACCGCTGGAGTTGATGCCGCCGTCGACGTACGGGAAGACGTGCCGGTCGACGTCGCGGCCGATCCACAGGAACTGGATGTCGGAGTAGCAGGCCTCGGCGTACTTGCGGTCGGCGAAGTCGGGCTGGCTGCGGCCCCACTGGTCGAACTCGGGGCCGGTGCAGCGGTTCTTGTTGGCGAAGCCGAGCACCAGGGTGACGCCGCAGAGCAGCACCAGCAGGGCCAGCGCGGAGCGGCCGAGCCGGGCGGCGCCGGTCCGGGTGCGCGGCACCGGGGCGCCGCCGGGGCGGTCGGGGGCCGTGTCCGCGGGCACGTCTGCGGGCACCGCCTTCACCGGCCGAGCGCCTCACGCAGGAAGGCGATGTCCGCGGCCTGGCCGTCGCCCGGGGTCTCCACCACCGCGGGGGCGTCGGCGGCGGCCAGCACGGCCACGAGCTGCTCGGCGTCGATGGTGCCGGTGGCGATGTTGTCGTGCCGGTCGCGGGCCGAGCCGAACTCGTCGCGGGAGCTGTTGAGGTGCACCAGGTCGATCCGGCCGGTGATGGCCCGCACCCGGTCGACGATGCCGACCAGGTCCTCCCCGGCGGCGAAGGCGTGGCAGGTGTCCAGGCAGAAGCCCGCGCCGAACTCGCCGACCTCGTCCCAGAGCCGGGCCAGCACGTCGAACCGGCGGGCCATGGCGTTGTCGCCGCCCGCGGTGTTCTCGATCAGGATCGGCACCGCGAAGCCGCCCTCGGCGTGCTGCCGCTCGAAGAACTTGCGCCAGTTGGTGATGCCCGCCTGCGGGTCCTCGCCCTTGGTGACGTGCCCGCCGTGCACGACCAGGCCCTGCGCGCCGACCTTGGCCGCCGCCTCGGCGTGCTGGGTGACCAGCTTGCGGGAGGGGATGCGGACGCGGTTGTTCGTGGACGCCAGGTTGACCACGTACGGTGAGTGCACGAACACGGTGAGGTCGGAGGCCAGCAGGGCGTCCGCCATCGGGTGCGGCTCCGGCGCCTTCCACCCCTGCGGGTCGGCGAGGAAGAACTGCACCACCTCGGCACCGCGCTCCCGCGCGGCAGCGAGCGGGTCGTCGTCGCGGACGTGGGCGCCGATGCTCATGGTCAGCGAGAGTAGTCGGCGAGGGTGACGACCAGCCCCCTCGCCCACCGTCGAACCCTGGTGGACGGGCCCCGGTTGGGCCGTACGGGCGATTGTGAAGGAATTTCGAGGCAATGCCGGGCGTTGGCGTCACGGGGGCGGGTTACCGTCGTTCCTGCTAGTAGACAGCTCTCTCCGCACCTGGAGGACCTCGATGCAGCGCCGCGCCAAGACCCTCGCCACCGGACTGGTGTTGATGTTCGGCACCGCCACCGCCTGCCTCGGGCTCAACCCGGGTACGGCGGCGGCGGCCGAACCGCTGGTGGCGGGCAACTGCGGGGCCGCCGTGCAGGGCACCCCCGGCCAGCCGGTCTCGCTGAACGCGCAGGCCCTGGTGGGTCCGATCAATGAGGTCCTCAAGGGTGTGCCGCTGCTCGGTCAGACCCTCAGCGGCCTGGTCGGCGGCGTGGTCGGCACCCTGGGCCCGATCCCGATCGGCGCGCTGCCCGACGGCGCGGGCACGATCGGCGGTTCCGCGATCGGGTCGGCGGCGACCGGGGCGTTGCAGGGCACCCCGCTCGGCGCGATCGCCAAGGACGTCGGGAACCTGCTCGGCCGGACCTGCGCGGTGACCGTGCGGGGCGTCAACGCCGCCACGGCCCCCGTGCAGGACGGCGCGACCGACCTGGGTCGGAGCCTGCAATCGGCCACCGCTCCCATCCCGCAGCTACCCGAGCTGATCCCCGGTGCCCCCACCGCGCCCGGCCCGGGCACCCCCGGCGGCGGGAACCCGCCCGGCGGCGGCACGGCCCCCGGTGGCGGCACCACCCCGCCCCCCGGCGGCACCGCCCCGGGTGCGCCCGCCCCCGGCACCACGACCGGCATCGGGCAGAGCCTCACCCCGAACGGCCTGGTCCCGCTATACGGCGCGGGCAGCACCACCGGCCGCTCGCCGATGGCCGACTACGCCTCGCTCCCGTTCGCCAAGGCCGGGTTGTTCACCCCGTCGCCCGGTGTCCGGTACGGCGGTTCGGTGCCCGGCTACTCGCCGCAGTTCGGCATCCTCGGCACCGAGGACACCGACGGTGTCCAGCAGGCGGGACACGCCGAGGCGCTCGACGGCGTCGGCTCGAACCGGATCGCGGTGCCCGTCCTCCTGGCCGTCCTCGCACTTTCGGGGGTCACCGCGACCCTCGTCCGTACCTGGGTGCTGCGCCGAACAGTCGTCTGACAACCAACCGTTTCCCCTTTCCGTCTATCGTTCACCCATACAGGTGGGTGCGGGAATGACGGAGGGTGTCGGCGCGTGCGCAATCGGGTTCGGCGGGTCATCAGTTCGTCCCTCCTCGGCCTGGTGGCCGGGTCCGCCTGCCTGGCGGGTGCGAGCCCGGCCGCGGCCGACCCGCTGAGCCCGCTGCCGCTCTTCGCGCTGAGCTGCGAGCAGGACGTCGTCGGGTTCAAGGGCCAGCCGGTCGTGCTGGCCCGGCTCGCGGTCAACGGCATGGTCACCGAGGCCGTCGCCGACACCCCCGGTCTCGGCGCGCTCGCGGCGACCGCCGTCGGGCTGACCTTCCCGCTCGGCATCGGCATCGAGGTCGGCGCGGTGCCCGACGGCACCGGCCGGATCACCCCGCAGGCGATCGCCGACGCGGTGGTCGCCCAGGTGCGCCCGATGCGGGAGGTCCGGGGCGCCGCCGACGCCGTGGCGGCCCGGGTGGCCGAGCAGGTCGTGGCCGGGTGCGGCATGACCGTGCGGGCGCTCAACCCGAGCGTCCCCACCACGCCCCCGCCCGCACCCCCGACCACCCCGGAACCGCCCGCGCAGCAGCCGACCACGCCCCCGCCTGGCACACCGGTCGGCGAGGCCACCCCGCTGCCGCCGGTGCGGTTCACCCCGCCGCAGCCGAGCACCGGCACCGCACCGCCGCGCGACTACGGCGCCGTCCCCTACGCCAGCCCCGGCGGCGTGTACCGGCCGTCAGCGGTCACGGGCTCCGGGGTGCCCGGCTACGCGCCCCAGTTCGGCATCCTGGGCCAGGACTCCGGGGGCGTCGACGTGCGCACCGCGGCGGGCGACGCGCAGGCGCTGCCCGCGTTCGGCCGGACCGGCGGGGTGGGTGTGCCGATCGTGCTCGCGGCCCTGTTCCTGTCGGTCGTCACCGGCGCCCTGGTCCGCACCTGGGTACTGCGCAAGAGCTGACCTGCGCCGACTGTTAGCCTGGACGGCGCAGACCCTCCTGCCGCGGATCCTCCGCGGCCGTGAGCCCACAGGAGGTGAGTGGTCTTCATGCGTCATTACGAAGTTATGGTCATCCTCGACCCCACGCTCGACGAGCGCACCGTCGCTCCGTCGCTCGACACGTTCCTCAACGTGATCCGCACTTCGGGCGGGAACGTCGAGAAGGTCGACATCTGGGGCAAGCGCCGCCTCTCGTTCGAGATCAAGAAGCACGCCGAGGGCATCTACGCCGTGCTCGACATCAACTCCGAGCCGGACGCGGTGAAGGAGCTGGACCGCCAGCTCTCCCTGCAGGAGTCCGTGCTGCGGACCAAGGTCATGCGCCGCGAGACCGCCTGACAGCCGGGAGGCACCACGATGGCTGGCGACACGACGATCACGGTGGTCGGGAACCTGACCGCCGATCCGGAACTGCGCTTCACCCCGTCGGGCGCCGCCGTGGCGAGCTTCACCGTCGCGTCGACCCCCCGGACGTTCGACCGCGCGAGCGGCGAGTGGAAGGACGGCGAGGCGCTGTTCCTGCGGTGCAACATCTGGCGGCAGGCCGCGGAGAACGTGGCCGAGTCGCTGACCCGCGGCGCGCGCGTGATCGTGAGCGGGCGGCTCAAGCAGCGGTCCTTCGACACCCGCGAGGGTGAGAAGCGCACCGTCATCGAGCTGGAGGTCGACGAGGTCGGCCCGTCCCTGCGCTACGCGACCGCCAAGGTGAACAAGGTGAGCCGCGGCTCCGGTGGCGGAGGCGGCGGTGGTGGCGGTTACGGCGGTGGCGGTGGCGGCAACTCCGCTCCGCCCGCCGACGACCCGTGGGGCTCCGCCCCGCCCGCCGGTGGCGGCGGCGGTGGCGGCGGCTTCAACGACGAGCCCCCGTTCTGACCCGGGCACCGCGCACCGATCCCCCAGACTCTTTCTCGACATAAGACCAGGAGTACCCAGTGGCAAAGCCACCGATTCGCAAGCCGAAGAAGAAGGTCTGCGTGTTCTGCAAGGACGAGAAGAAAGATCGTCCGGTGAACATCGACTACAAGGACACCACCCTGCTGCGGAAGTACATCTCCGACCGCGGGAAGATCCGGGCCCGCCGGGTCACCGGCAACTGCAGCCAGCACCAGCGCGACGTGGCCATCGCGGTCAAGAACGCGCGCGAGGTCGCCCTGCTCCCGTACACCTCGACCGCCCGCTGACCTGGAGAGGACGAAATCATGAAGCTCATCCTCACCACTGACGTCGACGGCCTGGGTGGTCCGGGCGACGCCGTCGAGGTCAAGGACGGCTACGGCCGCAACTTCCTGCTGCCCCGCGGCTTCGCCATCCTGGCGACCAAGGGCGCGGAGAAGCAGGTCCAGGTCATCCGCCGGGCCCAGGAGGCCAGCCGGATCCGCGACCTCGACCACGCCAAGGAGGTCAAGAACCAGCTGGCCAACCTCGGCAGCGTTCCGCTGGCCGCCAAGGCCGCGGCGGGCTCGGGCAAGCTGTTCGGTTCCATCACCACCGGTGACGTCGTCGCCGCGGTGAAGGCCGCCGGTGGCCCGGTCCTGGACAAGCGCGCCGTGGAGCTGGCCGGTCACATCAAGACCGTGGGCAAGCACCCGGTCTCGGTGCGGTTGCACCCGGACGTCACCGCCGCGTTCACCGTCGAGGTGAACGCCGCGAGTTGACGCTCGTCCCCGCAACAGCCCCGCTCGGGCCTCCCGGGCGGGGCTGTTGCGTTGTCCACAGGGTTGTCCACAGGGATGGGTCACCCACCGGAGCCACGGGCGTCACGACACGCCGACAGCCGTGTCTGCCGCGACACGCCGGAGCAAATTTTCCACACCTTATACACAGGGTCTGACCTGCGGTTTCTCTGAGGTGTTCGCAAGTTGTCCCCAGGTTGTCCACAGGCGGGACGGGACCTGTGCTCAGGTGGGCAGAACCATCCCCAAGTTATCCACAGGCGTGTCCCCAGCATGGTTTGCGTACGACCGTTCGGGGGTCATAGCGTCTCATTTGTCGTACCGGACCCGTATCGTTCCGCTCGAACAGGTGTTCGACATCCGCGCGTCGGGCAGCGCGGTCCGGAAGACGTGATCAGGGAGGGGGCCCGCCCATGGCGTTGACAGACGACCGTTCCTTGCCGCCGATGCCGTCGGAGCAGGGGGGCGCCGACCGGCAGCCGCCCCAGGACCTCGCGGCGGAGCAGAGCGTCCTCGGCGGGATGATGCTGTCCAAGGACGCCATCGCCGACGTCATCGAGGCGCTGAGCCCGGGTGACTTCTACCGGCCCAAGCACCAGAACATCTACGACTGCATCCTCGACCTGTACGGCCGCGGCGAACCCGCCGACCCGATCACCGTCTCCGCCGAGCTGGAGCGCCGCGGCGAGCTGCTGCGCGTGGGCGGCGCCCCGTACCTGCACACCCTGATCGCCACGGTGCCCACGGCGGCCAACGCCGGGTACTACGCGGAGATCGTCGCGGAGAAGGCCATCCTGCGCAGGCTGGTCGAGGCCGGGACCAGGATCGTGCAGCTCGGCTACCAGGGCGCAGAGGGCGCGGACGTCACCGAGATCGTCGACCGCGCCCAGGCCGCGATCTACGACGTGACCGAGCGCAGCATGAGCGAGGACTACGTCGCACTGGAAGACCTGCTGCAACCGACGATGGACGAGATCGACGCCATCGCCTCCCGCGGCGGCAACTCCCTGGGCATCCCCACCGGCTTCGCCGACCTGGACGAGATCACCAACGGCCTGCACCCCGGCCAGATGGTGATCGTCGCGGCCCGCCCCGGTGTCGGCAAGTCGACCCTCGGCCTGGACTTCGCCCGCTCCTGCTCGATCGCCCACAACATGACCAGCGCCGTGTTCTCCCTGGAGATGAGCCGCACCGAGATCGTCATGCGCCTGCTGTCCGCGGAGGCCAAGATCCGCCTCGGCGACATGCGCGGCGGCCGGATGAGCGACGACGACTGGACCCGCCTGGCCCGCAAGATGAGCGAGATCAGCGAGGCCCCCCTCTTCGTCGACGACTCCCCGAACCTGACGATGATGGAGATCCGGGCCAAGGCGCGGCGGCTCAAGCAGCGCCACGACCTGAAGCTGGTCGTCGTCGACTACCTGCAGCTAATGACCTCCGGCAAGCGCGTCGAGTCCCGCCAGCAGGAGGTCTCGGAGTTCTCCCGGCAGCTCAAGCTCCTGGCCAAGGAGATCGAGGTCCCGGTCATCGCCATCAGCCAGCTCAACCGAGGCCCCGAGCAGCGCACCGACAAGCGCCCCATGCTCTCCGACCTCCGCGAGTCCGGCTCCCTGGAGCAGGACGCCGACATGGTCCTGCTCATCAACCGCCCCGACGCCTGGGAGCGCGACGACCCCCGGGCGGGCGAGGCGGACCTGATCCTGGCCAAGCACCGAGCGGGCCCCACGGCCACCGTGGTGGTCGCCCACCAGCTCCACTACAGCCGCTTCGCCGACCTGGCCCAGGGCTGACCCCGTCCCGGCCTAGCCGGGTCGGAAGAAGGCGAGCAACCTCCGGGCGGCGTCCGGCGACATCAGCAGCTCCTGCATCTCCGCGGACATGCGGGCGGCGGCGCCGGTGCGCTCGAACATCTCGCGTTCGTACTCCGCGACGGCGGCGGGGAAGTCGTCCGGGCGCGCGGCCAGCGCGAGGCCGAGCAGGGCGCCGTCGAGCAGCGCCATGTTGGCCCCTTCCCCGACCGGCGGCATCAGGTGCGCGGCGTCGCCGAGCAGTGTGGCGCCCGGCGTCGACGGCCAGGTCAGGCCGACCGGGAGGGCGGTGATCGACCGGGGCACGACCACGTCGTCGCAGGCGGCGATCAGCGCGGTGAACCGGGGGTCCCAGCCTGCGAGCAGGTCGATCAGCCGGGCCCGGGCGGCGGGCGGGTCGTCGAACGGGATGCCGCTGGTGGCGAACCAGTCCTCGCCGGTGTTGTAGAAGCTCAGGCCGATGCGCACGCGGCCGTCGCCGTTGCGCTGCGCCGCCAGCGACTTCCCGTCGCCGAGCACCCAGTGGTTGCCGCGCCCGACCATCACCGCGAGGTCCGGGTGGGTGCGGTCGATGTCGGGGATGCCGACCTCGACGACGTTCTGGCCGAGGTGCGCGGGCCGGGCGTCGGTGAGCAGCGCGCGGACCCGGGACTGCGCGCCGTCCGCGCCGACCAGCAGGTCGTACGCCGCGCGGCTGCCGTCGGCGAAGCGCAGCACGCCGTCGGCGGCGGAGTCGAACGCGTGCCCCCAGCGCACCGCGCCTTCGGGGAGGGAGTCCAGCAGCAGGTCGCGCAGGTCGGCGCGGTCGACCTCGGGTCGGTCGAGCGGGGCGTCGTCGGGTGTGTCCTCCCGGAGCAGCAGGGTGCCGTCCGGCTCGAAGAGGCGCATGTCCTGGCCCTCACCGCGGGCGATCGCGAGGAACCCGTCGATCAGGCCTGCCTCGCGCAGCGCCCGCTGCCCGGAGTGGATGTCGAGCATCCCGCCCTGACCGCGCGCACCGCGGGACGACTCGCACTCGTACACGACGGCGTCGACCCCGTGCAGGTGCAGCACCCGGGCGAGGGTCAGGCCGCCCAGGCCCGCTCCGACGATGGCGATGGTCATGGCCGTCCTCGATTCACTGTATTCGTCGATACACTGTATCAAGAGCGGCGCTGTACCGTCCCCGTCATGCTGGTGTGGGAGCGGCCGGAGCCGCCGGACCGCCCGACGCCCGCCCCGCTGAGCCGGGAGCGGATCGTCCGGGCGGCGATCCGACTCGCCGACGCGGACGGCCTGGACGCGGTGTCGCTGCGCAAGGTCGCCGGGGCTCTGGACGTCGGCCCGATGCGGCTGTACGGCTACATCGCCACCAAGGAGGAGCTGCTCGACCTGATGGTCGACGCGGTCCACGCGGAGATCCGACCGACCGGCGACGGCTGGCGGGAGGTGCTGCGCTCCCTCGCCGAGGCCACCCGGCGAGCCGCCCACCGGCACGAGTGGCTCGCCGACCTGATCGGCGGGCGCCCCCAGCTCGGGCCGAACACCCTGGCGAGCGGGGAGGCCGTGGCCGCCGGGATGGGCGGCGTCGACCTGGGCACCGTCGTGCCCGCGATCGCCGCGGTCAACGCGTACGTGATCGGCGCGGTGCGCCGGGAGATCACCGAGCGGCGGGCCGAGCGGGCCTCCGGGATGGACCAGCGGCAGTGGCAGGCCACCTTCGGGCCCTACCTGCGGCGGACCTTCGCCACCGGCCGGTTCCCCGCCCTGGCCGCCGTCGTCCACGACGGCCCCCACCTCGACGCCGACCGGAACTTCCGGACCGGCCTCGACTTCCTCCTCGACGGCATCGGGGCCCACATCGCGAGCTGACGCCCCTCGGGGCGGGAGCGGGCTGTTCAGTCGGCGTCGGTCTTCCGGTCCAGTTTCCGGAAGGCGCTGAACAGGTGGTAGGCGGTGATCGCCGTCAGGACCATGCGGAACACGTTGAGGATGTTCCACTGCCACGCGGCGGAGTACAGGCCGTCCGGCCGCGCGAGTGCGTCGGTGCCGAACATGTCCGGGATCACGGCCACGACGATGTAGGCGGTGAGCACGGCCAGGACCACGGCGACCTGCCCGGCGCGCCGGTGGTCGCGCGCCGCTTCGGCGTCCCGGTTGCGCCACCACAGCACCCACACCAGCACCAGGGCGATCTGGGTGACCGGCACGAAGTACAGGGTGGGCCCGGTGGTGGCGAAGAACTCGTGCAGCCTGGTGAACTGGGCCGGGCTGTCCCGGAGCCAGTTCGGTGAGAAGACCACCGCCTCGTAGAGGTTGCCGAACAGCCAGTGGAGCAGCCCGAGCAGGGCCACCAGCGTCAGGCGCCGCTGCGAGGCGGGTTTCATGTCACTCCTGTGTGGACGGGTGGCCGAGCGGCCCGCGGCACGTGTGCCGCTCGGCGGGGCGGGGGAGTCGTCGGTGGGGCGCCCGCCGACCTCCCCGGCGGGTCAGGCCGAGGTCGGGGTGGCGGGGTGCGGCAGGCGCTCGGTGAGCACCAGGGGGCCGTCGTCGGTGATCGCGATGGTGTGTTCGGAGTGGGCGGTGCGCGAGCCGTCGGCCGAGCGGATGGTCCAGCCGTCCGGGTCGAAGACGATCTTGTCAGTCGTGCGGGCGAGCCAGGGTTCGAGGGCCAGGGTCATGCCCGCGCGGAGCTTGAGGCCGCGGCCCGCCCGGCCCCGGTTGGAGACGTGCGGGTCCTCGTGCATCGTCCGCCCGAGCCCGTGGCCGCCGAACTCGGTGTTGATCGGGTATCCGTACCCGGTGGCGACCGCCTCGATCGCCGCCGAGATGTCGCCCAGCCGGTTGCCCGTCCGTGCGGCCTCGATGCCCGCGGCGAGCGCCTCCTCGGTGGCGCGGACGAGTCGCACGTCCTCCTCGGCGGGTGTGCCGACGATGACGGTGCGGGCGGAGTCGGCGACCCAGCCGTCGATCCCGACCGCGAAGTCCAGGGTGAGGACGTCGCCGTCGCGCAGCGCGTAGTCGTGCGGCAGCCCGTGCAGCACCGCGTCGTTGACCGCCAGGCAGATGACGTTGCGGAACGGGCCGTTGCCGAAGGACGGGGCGTAGTCCCAGTAGCAGGACTGCGCCCCGCGCTGCTCGATCATCTTGCGGGCGTGGTGTTCCAGGTCGAGCAGGTTGACCCCCACGTCGGCGAGGTCACCGAGCTCGGTCAGGACCTGGGCGACGAACCGCCCGGTGGTGTGCATCCGCTCGATCTCCGCTGGTGACTTCAACTCGATCATGGGTACCCTCGCGCCGTTCGTTGGTATAATAATACCAACGTAGCACTTGCGGTATTAAAATACCAGCCGTACCCTGGTGGCGTGGTCCGCAACCCGCTCACCCCCGAACAGGTCGAGGCAGGCAGGCGCCTCGGGCGACTCCTGCGCGAGGCGCGGGCAGACCGCGACCTCTCCGATGTGGCGCGCGCGGCGGGCATGTCGCCGGAGACGCTGCGCAAGATCGAGACCGGCCGGCTCCCGTCCCCCTCCTTCGGCACGATCGCCTGCCTCAGCGAGGTGCTCGACCTGCCGATCCAGGACCTGGCCGCCGCGTGGCGCGACGGCCCGCGCCTCGAAGCCGCCTCGTAGCGACCCCTCAGAGCTGGTTCTCACCGCCGTCGACGTAGAGGTTGGCGCCGAGGACGAAGCTGCTCTGGTCCGAGGCGAGGAAGGCCACGGCGGCGGCCACCTCGTCCGCGGTTCCCACCCGCCCGAGCGGGACCGCCGCCGCGAAGCCCGCCTTGACCGCCCCGGCCTCCTCCTCGCCGACCATGCCGACGATCGCGGGGGTGTCGATCGCGCCCGGCGAGATCGCGTTGACCCGGACACCCCGCCCCTTGAGCTCGTTGGCCCAGGTCCGGGTGTAGGAGCGCAGCGCCGCCTTGGTGGCCGCGTACGTGCCGAACGCCTCGACGCCGTCGTCGGCGCGGACGGACAGGTTCAGGATCACCGAGGCGCCCGCGTTGAGCAGCGGCAGGGCCTTCTGCACGGTGAACAGGGTTCCCCGGACGTTGACGGCGAAGATCCGGTCGAAGTGCTCCTCGGTGGTCTGCTCCAGGGTCGCGAACGCCGCCGTGCCCGCGTTGGCGAACAGCACGTCCACCCCCTCGCCCCGGGCGCGGACCGCGTCGTAGAGCCGGTCCAGGTCGGCCGGGTCCGAGACGTCGCCCGGCACCGCGGTGGCCGAGCCGATGGCCGCCACCGCCGCGTCCAGTTCGCCCGCGCGCCTGCCGGTGACGAAGACGTGCGCGCCCTCGGCCGCGAGGCGCGCGGCGGCGGCCAGGCCGATCCCGCTGCTGCCGCCGGTCACCACTGCTGTCTTGCCTTCGAGCTGACCCATGTTCCCAACCTCCTGAAAGTTCAGAACCGATCGGTACTGAAATCGACCGTAGCACTTCCAGACCGCTCGGTACCAAAGGCGTATCCTGCTGGGGTGACCGATCACGGGAAGGCCCCCATCGGCAGGCCCAGGGGGTTCGACGCCGAGCAGGCGCTCGCGCGCGCCATGGCGGTCTTCTGGGAGCGGGGCTACGAGGGGGCCAGCCTCACCGACCTGACCGGCGCCATGGGCATCACCAGGACCAGCATGTACGCGGCCTTCGGCAACAAGGAGCAGTTGTTCCGCAAGGCCCTGGAGCTCTACACCGAGGGACCCGCCTCCTACGGGTTGCGGGCCCTGGGGGAACCGACCGCCCAGGCGGTGGCCACGGCCTTCCTCAACGGCACGGTCCAGGCCACCACCCGCCCCGACTGCCCCTCCGGGTGCCTGGGCGTGCAGGCATCACTGGCGGCCGGGGACTCCGGCCGACCCGCCCGTGACGCGCTGGCCGGGTGGCGCAACGACGCGCGCCTGCACCTCGAGGAGCGTTTCCGACGGGCCGTCGACGAGGGCGACCTGCCACGCGGCACCGACGCCGGTCGGCTCGCCCGGTACGTCATGACCGTCTCGTTCGGCATCGCTGTCCAGGCCGCGAGCGGCCTCAGCCGCGACGACCTCCAGGAGGTCGCCGACACCGCACTGCGCAACTGGCCACCGGCCTGAGCGCCGACCCGTCCCGCCCACCGGGGCGGGTGCCACGAGTTGATCAGCCTTCCGGTGGCGCGTCGGCGCAGCGGGCCAGTCGACCGGCCAGTGCGCGCACCAGGTCGCGGAGGGCGTCGGGCCGCTCGACGACGAACGGCCGGTCGAGCGCGGCGAGCAGGGGCGGTACCCAGTCGAGTCGCTGCGCCCGCACCCGGGCCCGCACCCACCCGGGATCGGTGATCGCTTCCAGGGTGGCGACGGACTGCGGGAAGACGGTGCGGATGTGCTCCGGCGTCGACTGGACCCGCACGGACACCTCGTGCTGGCGCGGCGCCTCGGCGAGGGCGGTCAGCACCCGCTGGGCGGGGTCGAAGCCGTCCGGTGCGTCGAACGTCCCGGCCCGCACCCCGGCGGTCGCGATCCGGTCGACGCGGAACGTGCGCTCCTGCCCGCTGGCGGAGTCGTGGCCGATCAGGTACCACCGCCCGGAGTGGGCCACGATCCCGTAGGGGTGGACCGTGCGTTCACCCGCACCGCCGTGGCCCGCGGTGTAGGCGATGTCGACCGGGCGGCGGTCCCGCACCGCCTCGGCGACGGTGAGCAGCACCCCGGCCTCCGCCGTGAGCGCCGAGCGCGCGGGCGCGGTGAAGTCGGCGGTCTCCAGCAGCGCGTCGAGCCTGCGGCCCAGGGCTTCGGGCAGCACCCGCCTGACCTTGGCGACCGCGCTCTCCGCCGCCGCGACCGAGGTGGTGATCACCCCGGCGCGTCGACCCGCGACCAGGCCGAGCAGGACCGCGAGCGCCTCCTCGTCGGTGAGCATCAGCGGGGGCATCCGGTACCCCGGGGACAGCCGGTACCCGCCGTACCGGCCGCGCACCGAGCGGATGGGGATGTCCAGGTCGAGGAGGTGCGCGGCGTAGCGGCGGACGGTGCGCTCGTCCACGTCGAGCCGCTCGGCCAGCTCGGCCACGGTTCGGGTCCCCCCGCCCTGGAGGATTTCCAGGAGCGCCAGCACCCGGGCGATCGGCCGAGTCATGGGCAGAACTCTCCCAATACCGGGCGGATGCTGTCCACTATCGCTCCTAGCGTGGCGGGTGTCCGCAGCGGGGCGGCGCGCAGCCGCCCCCCACCCCCTGGGAAGGCCCGCCATGCAATTCGCTTCCGTCCGCGTCATCACCGACGACGTCGCCCGCCTCGTCGAGTTCTACGAGCGGGCGACCGGCCTCGAAGCGCGGTGGCTCGCCGAGCAGTTCGCCGAACTCGTCGGCCCGTCGTGCACCCTGGCGATCGGCGGTGCCCAGACGATGGCGCTGTTCAGCCCGGGCGCGGCCGTCCCCGAGTCGAACCGGTCCGCGATCCTGGAGTTCCTCGTCGAGGACGTCGACCGGGAGCACAAACGGCTGACCGGTCTGGCCCCGGTCCCCGAGGTCGTGCAGGAGCCGACCACGATGCCGTGGGGGAACCGCTCCCTGCTGGTGCGCGACCCCGACGGCAACCTGGTCAACTTCTTCGCCCCGCTCACCGGGGAGGCCCGCGCGCGGCTCGCCCGGTGACGACGGGCCGGGACAGCGGAGGACCCCGGGAGCGGGTGCTCCCGGGGTCCTCCGTCCGTTCGAGCGGCGGTCAGCCGATCTTGGGGAAGGTGCCGAACAGGTCGGCGAGCTTGGACTGCGTGTCGGTCAGGGAGGTCAGACCGGACGCACCGGTCGCGGGCAGGGTGTGCACCTCCGGCACCTCGAAGAGGTCACCGGCGAACATGCCCGACGCGGCGTCCAGACCGGGCATGGTGAAGACGTCGGTGCGGTCCATCGTGTGGAAGCGGCCCGGGAGGTTGTCGCCCAGGCCCGCCGGGAGGACACCCACGACGGTGTCCAGCAGGCCGTTGGTGGGCAGACCGCCCGGCAGCAGGTCGTCGGTCGGCAGGTGACCGAGGGTGTTGGTGGCCAACTGGGTCACCCCGGCGACCGGCTCGGCACCGCCGGTGGCGGGCGGCTGCGGCAGGTCCCGGCCGGAAAGCTGGGACAGGGCGCCGAGCGGCAGCAGGCCGTTGGACGGGAGCTGGGCGAGGGCGTTGGTGGCCAACTGGGTCACCCCCGCGATCGGCAACTGCGGCAGGTCCCGGCCCGGACCGCCGACCGGCAGTTGGGGCACGCCGACGTTCTCCGGCACCAGGCCACCGGACTGGAGCTGCGCCACACCGCCCGTGGGCAGCGGAACCGCACCACCGTTGGGCAACTGCGGCACACCACCCGTCGGGAGCTGCGGCAGCCCACCGGTCGGGAGCTGGGGCACGTCACGCCCCGCCGAGCGGGTCAGGTCGCCGGTCGGCAACTGGGGCAGCAGACCACCGTGCTGGAGCTGCGCCACGCCACCGGTGGGCAGTGCGCCGCCGTTGGGCAGCGGGGGCAGGCCACCGATCGGCAGCGGGGGCACGGCCCGCCCCGCCGACCGGGACAGGTCGCCGTTCAGTAGCTGGGGCACCAGGCCACCGGACTGGAGCTGCGCCACACCGCCCGTGGGCAGCGGAACCTCGCCACCGTTGGGCAACTGCGGCACACCACCCGTCGGGAGCTGCGGCAGCCCACCGGTCGGGAGCTGGGGCACACCGCCCGTCGGGAGCTGCGGCACACCGCCCGTCGGGAGCTGCGGCACGCCACCCGTCGGGAGCTGCGGCACGCCACCCGTCGGGAGCTGCGGCACGGCGCCGGTCGGGAGCTGGGGCAGCTCGCGGGACGCCAGCGGGGCCATGGTGTTCGTGGCCACCCTGCTCACGCCGCGGCCCGCGATCTGGGTGAGCTTGCCCACCGGCAGGCCGATCGCGCCGTCGATCGGGATGTTCCCCACCGATCCCACGGGCTGCTGCCTGCCCGTGGTGGCACCGGGCACGGTGAGCACGCCACGCGAGGGGGTGGTGGGCACGCCGCCCGTCGGCACCTGGGCCGGGACCCCCGTGGGCCAGGTGGGCTGGCCGTACGGTGCGTGGACCGGGTTGCCGTAGGCGGCGGGCATGGCGGGCATCGGCATGGTGGGGTAGTCCGCGCGACCCGCGGCGCGACCCGCGGGCCTGCTGCCGATGAGGCCGCCGTCGCTCGCGCGGGTCAGGCCGCCGAGCAGGCCACCGGCCCCGCCGCCACCGCCCAGCAGGCCGCCGCCACCGTTGCCGCCGTTGCCGCCGCCGAGGAGACCGCCCACCAGCGGCAGGCCGCCGGGGTTGGTCAGGCCGTTGAGCGGGCGGCCCAGCGCGCCGAGCGGGTTGCCCAGCGGGTTGCTGCGGGCGTAGTTGAGGACCGTGGGGGGCTTGGTGAGCGGGAGCGCGCCCGCGGGCGGCAGCTCCAGCGGCTTCTCCTCGCCGACCGCCACGTCGCTGGTGTGCTTGGCGTCGGTGACGGCGTCGGCCAAGACCTTGACTGGGACGTTGTAGATCGGGGCGTTGACGCCGATCGGGCGGACGCCGTGCAGGCCGGACAGCTTCTTGTTCTCCCCGCTGGTCTCGGAGTGGCCGCCGGCGGAGCCGGTGGTGGTGTGGTCCGAGGTGCCACCCGCCTGGGCGGCGCCCGCGCTGACGGCGTCACCGTGCACCTGGGCGAGCGAGGCGGCCGGGACGTCGAACAGGTTCCCCGACACGTAGCCGCCGCGGCCGTCGGTGGTCGCGTTGCCGCCGGAGGTGCCGGTGGTCTGACTGGTGGAGCTGGACGCGCTGTCGGCACCCGCCACCGCGACGGGGGTGCCCGCGGGCTGCACGACCGGGAGCAGGGCCGGGCTCACCACGTTGCCGGACGCGTTGCCCGACTGCCCGCTGGTGGCGGTGGTGCCGCCCGCGGTGGTGGAGGTGGTGTTGGCGCCCAGGCCGGTGCCGCGGCCGAACACGGCGACCGAGTCGCCGGAGCCCTGGGCGGCGCCCGCGGTGGGGGTGGAGACGATGTTGCCCGAGCCGGAGCCGTTCGAGCCGTCGGTGCCCGCGGCGCTGCCGGACACGACGCTGGTGGTGTTGGTGGCGTCGGCCGAGCCGATGCCGCCGACCACGCCGTTGGCGCCGAAGCCCTGGGTGGGCAGCGCGCTCGGGGTCTGGGCGATGTTGCCGGAGAGGACGCCGCCGACGCCGGAGGCGGTGGACTTGCCGCCCGCCCGGGTGGTGTCGTGCAGCTCGGCGGTGCTGCCGGTCCTGGCGGCGGTGCCGACGGCGTTGCCGAAGAACTGCACCGGGGTGGCCAGTGGGACCTGCACCAGGTTCGCGCCCGCCACCGCGCCGTCGTCGGCGGTGTTGGCGTTGCCGCCCGCGGCGGTGTCCTTCTGCTGGGAGCCCGTGAAGTCTGCGGTGCCGAGGGCGCCGCCGCCGTTGCCGGTGCTCTCGACCGGGGCGGCGACCGGGACGACGACGCCGTTGCCGCCGACGACGGAGTTGTCGCCGGTGGTGCCCGCGTCGCCGCCCGCCTGGGTGCTGACGGCGTGGTCGCAGGTGGCGGACGTGTCGCCCGCACCGGCCAGGCCGCTGCCGCACAGGTCGACCGGGCCCGCCACGGGGGCGCTCACCAGGGCGCCGCCGAGGGTGCTGTCGCGGCCGTGGGTGTGGGTGTGGCCGCCCGCACCCGCGGTGGAGTGGTGGGTGTCGGCGGCGGTGGAGTTGCCCGCGACGCCCGCGGCGGTGCCGATGACCTCGACCGGGGTGGCGGCGGGGGCGGTGGCGATGCTGCCGGAGAGGACGCCGTCGGTGCCGTCGGTGCGGTTGCCGCCGCCCGCGCCCGCGGTGGCGGTGGCCGCGCAGGTGGCGGCGGAGTTGCCGACGACCCCGGCGGTGGCGCAGTCGAGGGTGGTCGGGGTGGCGGCGGCGGGTTGCAGGACGTTGCCCGAGACCACCGAGTCCGGCGCGTAGGTGGTGAGGTAGGTGGGGCTGCCCGCGAAGTCGAGGGCCTGCGCACCGGCCTGGGCGCCCGCGGTGTTGTGCGAGGTGGACTCGGCGATGCCGAACACGCCGAGCGCCTGGCCGCTGGCGTGCACCGGGGTGGCCACCGGGAGGGCGCCCGCGTTGCCCGCGGCGACGGCGCCCGCGCCGTCGGTGGTGAGGGCCCCGCCGGAGGCGGCGGTGGCCGACGTCGTGGAGTCGGTGGTGGCGTTGCCCGCACCGGCGATCGCGTTGCCGTTGAACTGGAACGGGGTGGCGCCGTGCAGGGCGCCGGTGTTGCCCGCGAGCACCCGGCCGCGGCCGGAGGTGGTGGAGCCGCCGCCCGAGGTGGCGGACTGGTTGGCGGTGTTGACCACGTCGGCGTCGTCGAGGGCGCCCACCGCGTTGCCGGTGACCTGGACCGGGGCGGACCAGTCGAGGGCGACGACGTTGCCTGCGAGGGCGCGGGTGGAGCCGTCGGTGGTGATCGGCCCGGTGGTGCCCGCCGCGGTCTGGCTGGAGGTGTTCTCCGCCTCGGCGCCACCGCCGAGGGCGACGGCGTTGCCGGAGACGTCGACCGGGGCGGCGAGTTCGCCGCCCGCCCGGTTGCCGCGCAGCGCGGTGCCGCCGAGGGCGGTGGCCTTGGCGTGGGCGGCGTTCGCGGCGGGTGTCGCCGTGTGCAGCAGTCCGCCGCCGCCGGGCAGCCGCTTGAGCAGGGCGCCGGGGTTGACCGGGACCTCGGCGTCGGCCGCGGGCAGCGCCCGCTGGCCCACCGGGGTGCCGATGATGTTGTTGTCCAGGTGGATCGGGACGGCGATCGCCGCGTCCAGCGGGGAGGCGGGCCGGTCGGGGTTGACGTCCTCGTCTGCGGAAGCGATGCCGGTACCGAGCATCAGCAAACCACCGGTGACCAGCGCGGTGTGGAGTCCGCGCTTCGCCCAGGTCTGCATTCTGGTGTTCTCCTTCAATGTTTTTCCCGTG
>NZ_JAJCXD010000109.1:0-25905 GCF_021056305.1 Actinokineospora sp. PR83 | reverse complement strand
CGACGAACGCGACCCGGCCGCCCCCGAGCAGCGCGTCGACGTCGGCGGCGACCGGGCCGCCGCGGCGGGCTCCGGCCTGGACGCCGCCCTGGCCGTGGTGGACGACGTGCTCCGCGCGGGCGCCACCGGCGCGGGCCCGGTGCTGGCCGCCGCGGTCCGCCGCACCGCAGACGACCTGGACACCAGGAACCTGCGCTGGCCGGTGGCGGTGCTGGAGGACCTGTCGGCGCAGCTCGCCGCGTACACCGAGCGCTCGGCGGGCTACCGGGCGAGCCGGGTCGCCGCGCTGCTCGCCGAGACCCACGCCCGGCACCGCGCGGTCACCGCGGGCGGGGCCAGCCTGCGCTCGCGGGTGCTGGGCACCGAGGAGCGCGCCAGCACCCCGCTGCGCCGGGTGCGGCTGGTCGGCCTGGGCTGCCGGGTCACCGGCGCGGAGACCACCCGCACCGCCGAGGTGTACCTGGCCGACCCGGTCAGCGGCACGGTCCTGGTGCTGCGCCGCGAGTGGGAGACCGAGGAGACCGCCACCGGACCGGACCTGGCGGGCAGGCGGGTCGTCGGGTCGCCGCTGAGCGCGCTGGCCGCGGCGAACCTGGTCAGCGAGTCCGCCACCCGCAGCGCGGGCCGGGAGGTCCGCATCACCCAGGGCGGGGTGGCGAAGACGGCGGTGACCCGCCTGGGCGACGCCTGGGAGGGGCTGCCGCCGTCGGTGCTGGCGTCGTCGTACGCGGCGCTGTCGGCGGAACTGGCCGGGCTGCCGCCGTGGTGCGTGCGGCCCAGGGTGGCCGCGGAGTTCGTCCGGGTGCTGCCGGTGGCCGAGGTGCGGTGGGTGTCCTACCAGCCAGGCGCGCAGCGGCTCACCGCCGAGGTCGCCGACGCCGCCGGGGCCACCGCGGTGCTGTCGTGCGACTACAGCGGCGTGTGCCCTGGCGCGCTGGACGCGCTGGCCGAGGCGCTGGCCGAGGGGGTCGTGGCGGTGAGCGGCACGGTGCGCCGGGTCGGCGGGACGGTGCTGGTCGACCCGATCGCCGTGCGCACCGCGGCCGGGGTGGTGGTGCTGGACCTGGCCCCCAGCACGCGCCGGGCCGACCTGTCCACGGTGGCCGCGCCGGAGTCCGACCCGCTCAGCCACGCCCTCGACGCCTGCCTGGCCACCCTCGCCGAGGCCGCGCACCGCGGCCTGGAGCACCCGTCGCCCTCCTACGGCGACCGCCTCACCTCCGCCGCGGCGGGGCTGGCCAGGGTGGGCCTGCACCGCTGCGCCGCAGCCGTGCGGGCCTTCGCCGACCGGCCGGAACCGGCCGCCTGGGTCGACGCCTGGCTCCGGCTGTCCACAGTGGCCGAATTCCGCTGAGGCCCCCCGTGGTCACCGGGGGGCCGCGCGGGTCAGGGTGCGCGTTCGGGTTCGGCGTCGACGCGGTGCACGTCGGCGCCGAGGCGCTGCATGTTCTCCACGAACATCGGGTAGCCGCGGTCGATGTGGAAGACGTCCCAGACCTCGGTGACGCCGTCGGCGCACAGGCCGGCCAGGACCAGGCCGACCCCCGCGCGGATGTCGCTGGCCCACACCGGGGCGCTGGAGAGCCGGGGGACGCCGCGGACGACGGCGTGGTGGCCGTCGGTGCGGGCGTCGGCGCCGAGGCGGACCATCTCCTCGACGAAGCGGAAGCGGGCCTCGAACAGGTTCTCGGTGATCATCGAGGTGCCGTCGGCGATGGCGGTCAGCGCGATGGCGAACGGCTGCAGGTCGGTGGCGAAGCCCGGGTAGGGCAGGGTCACGAAGTCGACCGCGCCGGGCCGGTCGCGCTGCACCACGCGGAAGCCGTCGGTCTCGGTGGTGATCTCCGCGCCCGCGGTGCGCAGCTTCTCCAGCACCAGGTCCAGGTGGTGCGGGTCGACCCCGCGCACGGTGATGTCGCCGCGGGTCATGGCGGCGGCGAAGGCCCAGGTGGCGCCGACGATGCGGTCGCCGACCACCCGGTGGGTGGTGGGTTGCAGCGAGGTCACGCCGTGCACGGTGAGCGTGGAGGTGCCCGCGCCCTCCACCTTGGCGCCCATCTGCTGCAGCATCAGGCACAGGTCGACGATCTCCGGCTCGCGCGCGGCGTTGTCGATCACCGTGGTGCCGTCGGCGAGCACGGCGGCCATCAGGATGTTCTCGGTGGCGCCGACGCTGGGGAAGTCCAGCCAGATCTGCGCGCCGTGCAGGCCCTCGGCCTCGGCGACCACGCAGCCGTGCTCGATCTCGCTGGTGGCGCCGAGCTGGCGCAGCCCGTTCTGGTGCATGTCCAGCGGGCGCGAGCCGATCGCGTCCCCGCCTGGCAGCGCCACCACCGCCCGCTTGCACCGGCCCACCAGCGGCCCGAGCACGCACACCGAGGCGCGCAGCTTGCCCATCGACGCCGAGTCGGCGCGGTGGTTGAGCTCGGCCGGGGTGGTGATGACCGCGGTGTCGCCGTCGAGGTCGACCTGGCAGCCGAGGCTGCGCAGCACGTCGCCCATCAGCGGGACGTCGAGGATCTGCGGGCAGTTGGTGATCGTGGTGGTGCCCTCGGCGAGCAGTGCCGCCGCCATGAGCTTGAGCACGCTGTTCTTCGCGCCGACGACGTCGACCTCGCCGACGAGCCGGGCGCCGCCGCGGACCTGGAAGTGCTCTGTCACGGGGGCAATGATGCCCCGCCCGGCTGGGGGCGAGGCGGGTGGGTGATGCGGAGTCCGCTCCCACACCGGTCGGTGGGCCGCGGCCGGCTAGGGTGGGGACCATGTCGGTCCACATCACGCGGGTGTACACCAAGGTCGGCGACAACGGCACGACCGCGCTCGGCGACGGTTCCCGGGTCCCGAAGACGTCGGCCCGGCTGGGTGCCTACGCCGACGTGGACGAGGCCAACTCGGCCATCGGCGTCGCGGTCGCCCTGGGAGCGCTGACCGGGGAACTGGCCGACGTGCTGCGCTCGGTGCAGAACGACCTGTTCGACGTCGGCGCCGACCTGTGCGCCCCGATCGTCCCCGACCCGCCGTACCCGGCGCTGCGGATCACCGAGCCCTACATCACCCGGCTGGAGGGCTGGATCGACGACTTCAACGGCCGCCTGGGCAAGCTGAACTCGTTCATCCTCCCCGGCGGCACCCCCGGCGCGGCCCTGCTGCACGTGGCGCGCACGGTGACCCGCCGCGCCGAGCGCAGCGCCTGGCTGCTGGTCGAGGAGGACGGCGAGCGCACGAACACGTTGGCCGCCAAGTACCTCAACCGCCTGTCCGACCTGCTGTTCGTGCTGGGCCGGGTGGCGAACCCGGACGGCGACGTGCTCTGGCAGCCCGGTCAGAACGCCTGACCCCGCAGACCACTGAGCCCGAACCCGCTGGCGGGTTCGGGCTCAGTGCTGGGGTCAAGAGGCCCAGGGCAGGCGGCGGCCGGGTGGGGCGCTCTCCAGCCAGGACAGGAACCCGGTGAGCGTGTCGGTGCTCATCGCGATCTCGAAGGTGGGGGTCGGTGAGCCCGGCGGGGTGTCGAAGCGCAGGACCCGTGAGCCCTGCGGCATGTTCGGCGTCTCGGCGCGGCCGGGGTCGCGGCGGGCGGCGATCTCCAGGCCCTCGCGGCTGATCACCCGGTCGGGGCCCGCGCGCAGGCTCAGCGCCCGGAACCAGGCGAACTCGTCGCCCTGGTAGCGGCCCACGCCCAGGTGCCAGCCCTTGCCGGAGTCGTCGATGCGCACGCGCATGGCGACGTGGATGCCGCCGGAGCGCAGCAGGCGCAGGCGGCGGTAGACGAGCAGGAGCAGCACGAGCAGGACGGCGGCCAGGACGACGACGACCACATCGCTGATGTCCACCGGCCGCCCCCGCCCCTAGGCCGTCATCAGGCCGACTGCTCGGCGGCGCGGAGCTGGGCCGCCGCCCTGGTCCTGGCTTCCCCGTCGTCGGCGTTGAGCGCCGAGCGGGCCGCGTTCACGTCGATCTCGGTGGACAGCTCGGCCGACTCGGCCAGGATGCTGACCGCCTCGGCGGTGACCGAGAGGAACCCGCCGTGCACGGCGGCGACGATGGTCTCGCCCCCGGTGGTCTTGATCTTGACCACGCCGCCCTCGATGAGCTGGCCCAGGACGGGCTCGTGGCCGGGCAGGATGCCGATCTCACCCTCGAGGGTCTGGGCGGACACGAACGTGCCGGTGCCCGACCACAGGCGTCGTTCCACGGCGACCAGCTGGACGGACATCTCAGCCACGCGTATCTCCTTCGGCTCGCGGTTACCGCACAGTCTAGTCGGAACCGGCGCAACCTCCCCAGTCAGCCCGGTGTCACTGGGCACAGTGGTGCAGAACGGACCCCTGGGGGTGACGGCGATCGAACCGGACGAGTTCACCGACTTCGTGGCGAACCGGGCCACAGCCCTGCTGCGCACGGCCTACCTGCTCTGCGGCGGGGACCGGGGCGCGGCCGAAGACCTGCTGCAGGACGTACTCGAACGCACCTACCGCAAACGCGGCCGGGTGCGCGGCGGACTGGAACCCTACGTCCGCGCCGGACTGGCCAACGCGGCGGCCAACCGCTGGCGCACCCGCTCCCGCCGGGTGCCCGAGGCACCGCTGGAACGGGCCGCCGACCCGGGCACGTGGACCGACGAGGCCGCCCGCCTCGCCGACCGCGACCGGGTGGCCACGGCCCTGGGCGGGCTGCCGCCGCGGATGCGCGCGGTGCTGGTCCTGCGCTTCTTCGACGACCTGTCCGAGGCCGACACGGCCGCCGCCCTGGGCTGCGGCGTCGGCACGGTCAAGAGCCAGACCTCGCGCGGCCTGGAGCGGCTGCGCACCCTGCTCGACGCACCGGTGAGGAGTTGACCGTGGACACCGAAGACCTGACAACCGCCCTGCGCGCGGCCACCGACGACGTGCGCCCCCGCCCGGGCTTCACCGACGACGTGCTGCGCGGCGCCCACCGCGCCAGGACCCGCCACCGGCGCACCCTGGCGAGCGGCACCGCGGTCCTGGTGGTCGCCCTGACCGCCGGAGCCGTCGCCTGGTCGACCGGCGGGCGCCCGGAACAGGCACCCGCCCAACCGCCTGTCGCCACCTCCGCCCCGGTCACCTTCGACGGCCCGACGCGGGGCGACCTGGCGGGCGACCAGGCGTACCTGGCGAAGGTGCTCGCCGCGTGGCGGCAGGCCCTGCCCGCCTCACCGAACAAAGAGGCGATGGGCGCACTCGCCGGTGAAGCGCGGGTCTACTGGGCGGGCACCACCGCGGCGGGCCGGGTGGCCCTGGTCCGGCAGCCGGGCGACGACCCGACCGCCACCCCAGCGTTGGGCCTGCTGCTCGGCGACGCGCCCACGGTCATCCAGGACGTGCCGCCCGGCGGCTTGGCCCGCGGCGAGGGGGTGGGGTTCACCTTCGGCGAGGACGAGCGGCACGCGCTGGCCGTCACCGCCCCCGGCTCCCCGGTCTTCATCTCACCCGGGTTCGTCGTCGGCCAGGACGGCCGTGGCGCCCGGGAGTGGACCAGGATGGACGACCGCGACGGGGTTGCGCTCACCACCCTGCCCTCGGCCCCGGGCAGCCTGAACGTCCGACTCGCCGGAACGCCAGGTCCCGACCAGCTCATCACCGTGCTCAGCACGCACGCGAACCGCACGGGGTTCCAGGCCCAGAAGGAGCACCTGATCGGGCGGGCCGCCGTGGCCCGCAGGGGAGACGGGCCCCCGGTCCGGGTCGCGGGTACTCCCACGCCGTTGCTCGACACGCGGGACCTCGGCGCGTTGGAGGCTGCGGGCATCAGCGACCCGTTGGCCTACAGCACGTGGCTCCGCGCGCAGAGCGTGGCCGACCTCGCGGACGGGCGCACTCTGCGCGGGTTCGCGCTCCAGCAGGACGGGAGGCCGGAGCGGTACTACACGATGATCGTGGACCGGGCGGGCCGGGTCGAGTGGCTGGAGCACTTCGACAACCCGCAGGAGCTGTGGGACACCAGCCCGCTGCTGGCGAACACCGTGCTGCCCGACGGCCTGGGCAGGCTGGTCGTCCAGCCGGGCGCGCACCTGCGCTACCGCACCGCGACGGGCACCTGGGTCGACGCCGGGCAGGGCGGCGCCATCCTGCCCTCGACAGCCGCCGGGGTCGAGGTCGGCTACGACGGCGGTGGCCTCCCGCAGTTCACCTCGTTCTGACAACAGCAGAAAGGCCGGTGTCCGTGGCGGACACCGGCCCTTCGCGTGCGCTGCGGCGGTACTACTTCTTCTTGCCGGTCAGCTCGTGGTAGCGGCGCTCCAGGTCGTCGAGGCCACCGATCGACAGGAAGGCCTGCTCCGGGACGTGGTCGTACTCGCCCTTGGCGACCTTGTCGAAGGCCTCGATGGTGTCCGAGAGCTTCACGAACGAGCCCACGTCGCCGGTGAACTTCTCCGCGACGAAGAAGTTCTGCGACAGGAAGCGCTCGATGCGGCGGGCGCGGTTGACCGTCACCTTGTCCTCTTCGGACAGCTCGTCCATGCCGAGGATGGCGATGATGTCCTGCAGCTCCTTGTACTTCTGCAGGATCCGCTTGACCTCCTGGGCCACCCGGTAGTGCTCCTCGCCGACCACGCCCGGGTCGAGGATCCGGGAGGACGAGGTCAGCGGGTCGACCGCCGGGTAGATGCCCTTCTGGGAGATCGGACGGGAGAGTTCCGTCGTCGCGTCCAGGTGGGCGAAGGTGGTGGCGGGCGCCGGGTCGGTGTAGTCGTCCGCGGGGACGTAGATCGCCTGCATCGAGGTGATCGAACGACCGCGGGTCGAGGTGATCCGCTCCTGCAGCTCACCCATCTCGTCGGCCAGCGTCGGCTGGTAACCCACGGCGGACGGCATGCGGCCCAGCAGGGTCGACACCTCCGAACCGGCCTGGGTGAACCGGAAGATGTTGTCGATGAACAGCAGCACGTCCTGGTTCTGGACGTCGCGGAAGTACTCCGCCATGGTCAGCGCGGACAGCGCGACGCGCATGCGGGTGCCCGGCGGCTCGTCCATCTGGCCGAAGACCAGCGCGGTGTCCGGGAGAACACCCATCTCCTCCATCTCCAGGAAGAGGTCGGTGCCCTCGCGGGTGCGCTCGCCGACCCCGGCGAACACCGAGGTGCCACCGAAGTTGCGGGCGATACGGGTGATCATCTCCTGGATGAGCACCGTCTTGCCCACGCCCGCGCCGCCGAACAGGCCGATCTTGCCGCCCTCGACGTACGGGGTCAGCAGGTCGATGACCTTGACGCCGGTCTCCAGCATCTTGGTCCGACCCTCGAGCTGGTCGAACGCCGGGGGACGGCGGTGGATGCGCCACTTCTCGGCGTCCGCGGCGTGCCCGGGCTTGTCCAGGCACTCGCCGAGCGCGTTGAACACGTGGCCCTTGACGACGTCGCCGACCGGGACCGAGATGGCCGCGCCGGTGTCGGTGACGGGGGCACCGCGCACCAGGCCGTCCTGCGGCGCCATGGAGATGCAGCGCACCAGGTTGTCGCCGAGGTGCTGGGCGACCTCGAGGGTGATGGTCTTCTTCAACGCCTCCAACTCGACCTTGACGGTCAGGGCGTTGTAGAGGTCCGGCACCGAGTCACGCGGGAACTCGACGTCGACCACGGGGCCGATGACGCGGACCACGCGACCGGTGGCGGTGCTGGTGGTGGGTTCCTGGACAGCGGTCATGGCTATTCATCACTTCCTGCGGCAGAGAGCGCCTCTACGCCACCGACGATCTCGCTGATCTCCTGCGTGATCTGCGCCTGGCGGACCTGGTTGGCAACGCGGGTGAAGCTGCGGACGAGCTCGTCGGCGTTGTCGGTCGCGGCCTTCATCGCCGTGCGGCGGGCAGCGGACTCCGAGGCGGCCGACTCCAGCAGTGCCGCGTAGATCCGGGTGTTCACGTACTTCGGGAGCAGGTTGCCGAGGAGGACCTCGGCGCTCGGCTCGAAGGAGTACGCCGGGGAGATGCCGGTGGCGGCTTTCGCCTCCCCCTCCTCGGTGTACTCGACCTCCAGCGGGGCGACCCGCTTGGCGACCGGCTTCTGCGACAGCATCGACACGAACTCCGTGTAGACGACGTGCAGTTCGTCCACGCCGAGGATGCCGTCCGGACCCGGGTCGTCGCCCTGGTCGTCGGCGCCGGTGAGGAACGCCGAGATCAGCGTCTGCCCGGCCTCGGCGGCGTGGGCGTAGCCGGGGGCCTCGGAGAAGCCGGTCCAGCTCGCGGCGACCTCGCGCTGGCGGAACCGGTAGAAGTTCAGCCCCTTGCGCCCGATCACGTAGACCACCGGGGTCTTGCCCTGCTCGCGCAGCAGCGCCTGCAGTTCCTCGGCGGCGCGCAGCACGTTGGCGTTGTAGCCGCCGCAGAGCCCGCGGTCGCTGGTCACGACCAGGACGCCGACCCGGCCGGTGCGCCCGCGCTCGACCAGCAGCGGCGAGTCGAGGTTCGCGGCACCGGTGGCGAGCGCGGTGAGCACCGAGGTGATCTCGTCGGAGTACGGCTTGGAGGCCGCGACCCGCGCCTGCGCCTTGCTGATCCGCGAGGTGGCGATCAGCTCCTGCGCCTTGAAGATCTTCTTGAACGACTGGGCGGACTTGATCCGCTGTCGGATTTCCCGGAGTTGCGCCATCTCGTCAGGCCTTCGGGGCGGACTTGTTGACCTTGACCGTCTCCTGGCCGACCGAGTTCGCGTCGGCCGCCTCGGCCTTGGGCTCGGTGGCCACCGGGTTCCCGTCGCCACCGGTGAAGGTCTTCTTGAAGGCCTCGACGGCCTCGGAGAGGCGCTCGGCGTTGTCCTTCTCGAGCTTCTTGGTGTCGCGGATCTCGTCGACGATGCCCGCGTGCCGGTGCCGCAGGTGCTCCAGCAGCTCGGACTCGAAGCGGCGGACGTCGGAGACGGCGATGTCGTCGAGGAAGCCCTTGGTGCCGACGTAGATGGAGACGACCTGCTCCTCCATCGTCACCGGGGAGTACTGGCCCTGCTTGAGCAGCTCCATCATCCGGGTGCCGCGCTCGAGCTGGGCCTTCGAGGTGGCGTCCAGGTCGGAGGCGAAGGCGGCGAACGCCTCCAGCTCGCGGTACTGGGCCAGCTCCAGGCGCAGCGTCGAGGCGACCGACTTCATCGCCTTGGTCTGCGCGGCGGTGCCGACGCGGGAGACCGAGGTGCCGACGTTGACCGCCGGGCGCTGACCCGAGTTGAACAGGTCGGACTCGAGGAAGCACTGCCCGTCGGTGATGGAGATGACGTTGGTGGGGATGTAGGCGGAGATGTCGTTCGCCTTGGTCTCGATGATCGGCAGACCGGTCATCGAGCCGCCACCGAGCTCGTCGGAGAGCTTCGCGCAGCGCTCCAGCAGGCGGGAGTGCAAGTAGAAGACGTCACCCGGGTACGCCTCGCGGCCCGGCGGGCGGCGCAGCAGCAGCGAGATGGCGCGGTAGGCCTCGGCCTGCTTGGTCAGGTCGTCGAAGATGATCAGGACGTGCTTGCCCTGGTACATCCAGTGCTGACCGAGCGCGGAGCCGGTGTAGGGCGCCAGCCACTTGAAGCCCGCGGAGTCCGAGGCGGGGGCGGCGACGATGGTGGTGTACTCCAGCGCGCCCGCGTCCTCCAGGGCGGACTTGACGCCCGCGATGGTGGAGCCCTTCTGGCCGACGGCGACGTAGATGCAGCGGACCTGCTGCTTCGGGTCGCCGGTCTCCCAGGCCTTCTTCTGGTTGATGATGGTGTCGACGCAGACCGTGGTCTTGCCGGTCTTGCGGTCACCGATGATCAGCTGGCGCTGGCCGCGGCCGATCGGGGTCATCGCGTCGATGGCCTTGATGCCGGTCGGCATCGGCTCCTCGACGGGCTGGCGCTGCACGACGGTGGCCGCCTGCAGCTCCAGGGCGCGCTCCTCGTCGGCGGGGATGTCGCCGAGGCCGTCGATCGGGTTGCCCAGCGGGTCGATGACCCGGCCGAGGAAGGCGTCGCCCACCGGCACCGAGAGGACCCGGCCGGTCCGCTTGACCTCCTGGCCCTCCTCGATCTTGTCGTACTCGCCGAGGATGGCGGCACCGATCTCGCGGGCGTCGAGGTTCAGCGCCACGCCCACGATGCCACCGGGGAACTCCAGCAGCTCGTTGGCCATGGCCGAGGGCAGGCCCTCCACGTGGGCGATGCCGTCGCCGGTGTCGGAGACCGTTCCGACCTCTTCCCGGTTCACGTCCGGGGAGTAGCTGGAGACGTAGTTCTCGATCGCACTGCGGATCTCGTCCGACGAGATCGTCAGCTCCGCCATGAAAGTTCCTGCTCTCGCTTCGTTCTGGAAAAGTTCTAGGGGGTCAGGCGAACCGGCGCCGCAGCGCGTCGAGCCGTCCGCGGGTGCTGCCGTCGATGACCTCGTCGCCGACCTTGATGACCAGGCCGCCGCCGAGGTCGGGGTCGACCTCGAGGTGCAGTGCGATGGGCCGGTTGTAGATCCGCTGCAGCGAGGCCGACAGCTTCTCCTGCTGCACCGCCGACAGCGGGCCCGCCGAGATCACGTGCGCCACCGAGCGCTCCCGGCGCTTGGCCGCCTCGGTGGCGAGCGCCTCCAGGCCGGTGACCAGGCCGCGGCCGCGCGGCTGCGCGACCAGGTTCTCCACCAGCGCCTCGGTGGCGGGCGCCACCTTGCCGCCGATCAGGTCGCGGACCAGCGCGAGCTTGCCCTCGACGGGCGCGGAGCGGCTGGTGAGCACCCGCTCCAGCTCGGTCTGGTCGGCGACGATGCGGCCGAGCCGGAACAGCTCGTCCTCGACCGAGTCGAGGTCACCCGCCCGCTCGGCGGAGACCAGCAGCGCGGTGGTGGCCAGCGACTCCAGGCCGTCGACCAACTGCCGGGGGCTGGACCACCGGGCGCCGACGGCGGCGGTGACCACCGTCAGGGTCTGGTCGGTGACCTTGCCCGACAGCAGGCTCGTGGCGAGCCCCTCCCGGGACGACGGCTCGGTGGACGAGTCGGCCAGGGTGCGGCGCAGGCCGACCTCCCGGTCGAGCAGTCCGGCCACCGCGAACAGCTCGGCACCCAGGCTGCCCGCGGTGCCCTCGGTGACGTCGAGCAGGGTCAGCTCGACGGCGGCGAGGGCTTCCCGGCTCGCGGCGTGGAATGTCATCTGCTTTCCGTCCCCTAGCTCTTCGCCGGGGCCGACACCGAGTCGAGCTCGGTGAGGAACCGGTCGACGGTGCCGCGACGACGGGACTCGTCCTCAAGGGACTCACCCACGATGCGGCCGGCCAACTCGACGGCGTTGCGGCCCAGTTCGGCGCGCAGCTCGGCGACGATCTGCGCGCGCTGCGCCTCGAGCTGCGCCTGGCCCTGCGCCACGATCCGCGCGGACTCCTCCTGGGCCTGGGCCCGGAGTTCTTCCTTGATCTGCTCGGCCTCGGCGCGGGCGTCGTCCCGGATCCGGGCGGACTCGGCCCTGGCCTCGGCGAGCTGCGCCTTGTACTGCTGCAGCGCGGCCTCGGCCTCGACCTGCGCGGCCTCCGCCTTCTCGATGCCACCCTCGATCTTGGCGGTCCGCTCCTCGTAGAGCTTCTCGAACCGGGGCGTGACGAACTTCGAGATGACGAACAGCAGGAGGAGGAAGGCGACCGCACCGAGGATGATCTCGGCAGGGTGCGGCAGGACCGCGTCGACGCCTTCGACTTCTTCCGCTGCCAGGATGAGTGCTGACTTCACCACGACGACTCCCTAGACGAAGTAGAGCTGGATCAGCCGCCGGACGCGATGAAGTAGACGACCAGACCGATCAGCGCGAGCACCTCGACGAGGACGAAGGTCGTCCAGGCGATGCCCATGAGCTTGCTCTGGGCCTCCGGCTGACGGGCGGTGCCGTTGATGACCGCGGCCCAGATCAGACCGACGCCGATGCCCGGGCCGATGGCGCCGAGGCCGTAGCCGATGGCCGCGAGGCCCGCGTTCAGGTTGGCTTCCGCGGCCTGGGCGAGAACAACACTGCTCACTTGTGTTTCCCTTTCCAACTCGGTCCGCGGGAACCCGCGGATCGGGGGCTTGAGTGGTTCTGCCTAGTGGTCTTCGGCGAGGGCCATGCCGATGTAGTTGGCCGACAGCAGCGCGAAGATGTAGGCCTGCAACACCTGGATGAACGCCTCCAGGAAGGTCATCGCGATGGCGAAGGCCCAGGAGACGATCGAGACCGGCTTGAGCGGTCCGGCGGCGTGCAGCAGCAGGTACTCACCACCGAGGGTGAACACCAGGAGGATGAGGTGTCCCGCGAACATGGCGGCGAAGACCCGGACCGCCAGCGTGATCGGGTTCAGCACGAACTTCTGCAGGAACTCGATCGGGGTCAGCAGGAAGTAGATCGCCGTCGGGGCGCCCGGGGGGACCGTCTGGTTCTTCAGGTAGCCGACGAAGCCGAACTTCTTGAAACCGACCCAGTGGTAGACGAAGTAGACCATCACCGCGAGGGCCAGCGGGAAACCGATCTTGGCCATCGTCGGGAACTGCAGCACCGGGATGACGCCGTAGATGTTGTTCACCAACACGAAGGTGAACAATGAGAGAATGAAGGGGACGAAGGGCTTGAACTCCTTCGACCCGATCTGCTCCCTGGCGATGCTGTTGCGCCCGAAGTCGTAGACCGACTCGACGGCGAACTGCCACTTCCCGGGGATGATCTTGAGGTTGCGCGAGGAGAGCACGAAGAAGGCCGAGATGATGATGACGGAGAGCACCACCAGCACCATCGGCTTGGTGACCTCGCCGAAAATCGGCGGGAGGAAAAAGTCCTTCACGCTCGGGGGCGTGAAGACGTCCCCCTCGGCTAGCACCAGCCTGCCCAACTGTGGGCTCCTTCCGGTTCTCCCGGCCGGCGTTCACTCCGCCGGGGGAATCGTCACGATCAGGACGTAACGTACCTGACAACCTTGGCCTGTCTGCGGGCGGCCACCCACTGCTCAGGAGGCCTCCCGGCGGCATGCGCGAAGCGCGGCGACGCCGCCGATGAAACGGACCCTATCAGGGACCTTTCGGTCTCCGAACGGGTGTACTGCTCGGTAGGGGTGCCTACTCCTCGCCCGCCGGGATGATCGTGGGCAGCTTGGTCCTGCGGAACGCCAGCGCCTCGGCACCGGCGGCCACGACCACCACGGCGATCATGGTGATGCCCAGCGACTTCGGCTCCAACGCGTCCACCCCGCGCAGCAGCGTCATCACGATCAGCAGGAGTAGCAGCTTGCCCACGAAACCGCCCAGGGAGGCGGCCATCCCGATGTGCGGGCCCTGGTTCGCGGTCGCCCGCATCAGGGCCAGCGTGATCAGCGAGGACACGCAGGCCAGCGCTCCGCCCACGGCCGCCCCGAGGGCCCCGGCGCCGCCACGCAGGAGTCCGAAGAGGACGACACCGAGCACCGCGGTGCCCACCGACGGCCACAGCGCGTAGCGGAACATGGCCCCCGCCAGGGTCAGCATGGCCCGCGCGTGCGGATCCGACTGCCGCTGCGGCTGGGTGGCCGTCGCGGAGTCGGGTGTGGTGTCGGGGTTCTCGCTCATCGCTCCCCAGTGTAGGGACAGCCATGTCGATCACCGACGGCAGGACCACACCCCGCGGGTCACACGCCGATGTGGAGCGTCCGTCACGGCCAGTGTCCCGCCGAGCCCGCTCCGACGACACATAGTGAAGATCACGTCCGCTGAGCGCGCCTCGCTTTTGCTCACTTCGCTGAGCGCACCGACGGCAGGAATGATGCCGCCGCCGCGACCACGACCGCCAGCACCAGGCCCCAGGTGACGAAGAACACGTCGAACACGGTCAGCGCCACCGCGCCGAACGCGAGCACCCCCGCCCACAGGTAGATCAGCAGCACGGCCCGGCGCTGCGAGTGGCCCACGGCGAGCATCCGGTGGTGCAGGTGCATCTTGTCGGCGGCGAACGGGCTCTCCCCGCGCCGGGTGCGCCGCACCACCGCCATCAGCAGGTCGAGCAGCGGGACGAAGAGGACGGCGGCCACGATGAACAGCGGGGACAGCACGGCGATCGTCTCGGTGGCCCCCCACAGCGAGGGGTTCGCCCGGCCGGAGGCCGAGGTGCTCGCCGCGGCCAGCATCAGCCCGATCAGCATGGACCCGGAGTCGCCCATGAAGATGCGCGCGGGTTGGAAGTTGTGCGGCAGGAAGCCCAGGCAGGCGCCCGCGAGGGTCGCCGCGATCAGGGCGGGCGGGTAGTTGTTGACGTCGCCGTTGGACTGGTCGAGCAGGTGCAGCGAGAACGCGCAGGTGGCCGCGGCGGCGATCAGCCCGATGCCCGCGGCGAGGCCGTCGAGGCCGTCGACGAAGTTCATCGCGTTGACCATGGTGACCGCGAGCAGGATCGCCAGCAGCCCGCCCTGGTTCTGGTCGAGGATCAGCACCGCCCCGACGTTGTCGGCGTCGCCGCCCCACGGCACCCACAGCACGAACCACTGGATGCCGAAGAGCACCAGCACCCCCGCGCAGGTGGTCTGCCCGGCGAACTTCGTCAGCGAGTCCAGCTCGAACCGGTCGTCGAGCATCCCGATGAGGACGATCACCCCGCCGCCGATGAGCACCGCGACCGGGTCCCAGGTGTAGTCGAAGGCGCGGCGCAGCACCGGGAGCTGGTGGGCCAGCAGCATCCCGCCGCACACCCCCAGGTACATCGCGACCCCGCCCATCCGCGGCATCGGCACCACGTGCACGTCGCGCTGCCTGGGGTAGGCCACCGCGCCGATCCGGATGGCGAACAGCCGCACCAGCCCGGTCAGCAGGAACGTCAGCACCGCCGTGATGAGGCCGACGAGCAGGTACTCCCGGACCGGGAGCCCCGCCGGGGCGAATCCGCTGAGGGGGGGCACGCCCGCTAGCTCCTTCGAGCGGCTGGGCGGGCGGCGCCCGGGGTGGGGAGGGGCACGGCGGGTCGGATCTCCTGCGGGCGGGTGCGGGTGGGGTGCGGGACGAGCGGGGCGGGTACGGGTGGGCGGGCGGGGATCGGACAGTGTTCACGCTAGTGGGCGAGCGGGACCTCGGTGCCCAGCGCCTCGGCGACCGCGGCGAGGCTGACCGCGCCCTCGCGCAGCACGACCGGGCGCGGGCCGACGAGGCTCACGATGGTGGAGGGCACCGGCGCCCCGGACGGGCCGCCGTCGAGGTAGACGGGGACGTCCTCGCCGAACTGGGCCACCGCCTCCTGCGCGCTGGCGGCGGGGGGGTTGCCGGAGCGGTTGGCGCTGGAGACCGCCATCGGGCCGACCTCGCGCAGCAGTTCGATGGCCACCGGGTGCAGCGGCATCCGCAGCATCACCGTCTGCCCGGTGTCGCCGAGGTCCCACTGCAGCGACGGGGCGTGCGGGAGCACGATCGACAGGTCCCCCGGCCAGAACGCCTCGACCAGCACCCGCGCCTCGTGCGGCACCGACAGCACCAGGCCGTCGATGGTGGCCCAGGACCCGACCAGGACGCCGACCGGCATGTCCGGGCCGCGGCGCTTGGCGGCCAGCAGGGAGGTGACCGCGCCGCGGGAGAAGGCGTCGCAGCCGATGCCGTAGACGGTGTCGGTGGGGATCACGACCGACCGGCCCGCCCGCACGGCACTCGCGGCGGCGCTGAGGCCGTCGGCGCGCTCGTCGGGGACGCTGCAGTCGTAGACCGTGGTCACCCCGGCGACTCTAGCGGTGCCCGATTCCCGAACCGGACGCGCCTCGGCCTCCCCCGCGGGCGGGTTTCTCCCGCCAGGTCTGCCTGCGGAAGCGCACGACGATCAGGTAGAGCAGCACGCTGCCGGTGACGATGCCCGCGACCACCAGCGGCGGGCTGCCGCTGAGCCCGCCGATGGCGACGATGGTCAGGCCGAGGGAGACGGCGAGGACGAGCAGGCTCACCGCGATGCCCTCCGGGCGCCACCGGTAGCGCCTGCCCGCGCGCACCTCCGAGAGCAGCCGCTGCGCGGCGCGGCGCAGCTCCTCGTCGGCGACGTCGAGTTCGAGGATGCGGTGGGCGGCGTCCTCGCAGACCGCGAGCTGGCGCTCGTCGGTGAAGGCGAGAACACCGTCGTCGCCGCCGTCACCGGTGCGACCGCGGACCTGGTCGGCGACCGAGCACCAGGTGCTGGCCAGGTAGTAGCGCAGGACCGGGTCGGCCTCGGTGCCGAAGGCCTGTTCCAGCTCGGCGGCGGCGGCCTCGGCGTCGCCGCCCGCCACCCTGGCCTGCGACAGCCCGAGCAGCGCCAGGCGGTCGCCGGGGGCCAGTTCGAGGGCGGTGCGGTAGCTGAGGACGGCCGAGCGGACCTGGCCGCGGGCCAGCGCCACGTCGCCGAGGCCGACGTGGTCGTGCGGGTGCGCGCGGGCCCGCGCCGCCCGGCCGAACTCGGTCAGGGCGTCGTCGAGGCGCCCGCCGAGCAGGGCGGAGCGCCCGCGGTGGAAGGCCTGCGGGCCGGGGTCGTCGGCGGCGGGGCGGGGGGTGGCGCCTGCGCGTTCGCCGCCCCCGTCGTCGCTCCCGTCGTCGCCGTCGGGGAGCAGTCGCCACTTGGCGATGACGTCTTGCCAGGTACGGAGCATTGGATCACCTGGGTCGGCACGCTACCCTCAGTTCGCCGAAACCGGGGAGCCGACCAGGGGAGTCGCCACGAACCGCCGAACACCGCGCCGCGGGGGGCAGATCAGCTCGCGCTGGCTGGCCTCCTCGCTCGTGGTCGCCTACGCGGCGGTGAGCGCCGCCGTCGGCACGGTCCTGCTGGTCGCCCCCAAGGAGCCCGCCGCGCTGGGCTCGCAGCTCCCCGTGGTGACCTACGTCGATTCACCCGGCCCACCCGCGGACCAGGCGCCCACCCCGTCGGACCCGCGCCGGGCGCCGGGGCCGTCGCGGGTGGCCATGCCGGTGCCAGCCGGCTACCAGCGGACCACCGGCCCCAACGGGCTGGTCACGGCCATCCCGGCGGGTTGGGTGGTGTCGAGGTCCTCCGGCCCGGCCGCCCTGCAGGCCACCGACCCGGCCGACCCGAACCGCTTCGTGCGCTACGGCGGCGCCCCCGCCCCCGCGACCGGGCTGCTGGAGTCGCACGTGGACTACGACCGCGCGTTCTCCGCCGCCCGCCCCGGTTTCCGGCGGCTGAGCCTGGGCACCACGACCTACCACGACACCCTGGCGGTCGACTGGGAGTTCGAGCACGAGGTGCCGGGGTCGGTCCGCACGCACGCGCACTCGATGTACTGGCGGGTCAACGGCGTCGAGTACTTCATCTACGCCGCCGCGCCCGCGACCCGCTGGGCCGAGACGGCGCCGATCTACGACACCCTGGTTTCCCAGACCACGCCGTAGCGGCTCAGATCCCCCACTGGTTGATCATCGGCCCGTCCTCCTCGGCCAACACCCGCCAGTGCCGGCGGCGCCACGCCACCACGGTGGCGGCCAGAGCGGCGCCTGCGAGGACCGCGCACCCGATCACGGCCGCCACCGAGCCGAGCGACCCGGCGACCGTGGCGGACCCGATGCCGAGCAGCACCGCCGCCGCGGACACGACGACCGCGAGCACCGGCCGCTGCCAGGACCACCCCAGCGCGTGCTCGACCTCCGCGGTCAGCTCCCGGGCGCGGTGGGCGACCGCCGGGTCCGCGGGGGTCAGCTCGGCGAGCCGCCGGACCACCCGTTCGCACAGCGCGGCCTGGCGGGGGCTGGTGATGCGGCGCACCCCGTCCCGGGTGCGGCTGCGGCACCGGTCCGCCGCGTCGAGCAGGGCGACCGCCAGCCGGTCCACGGCACCGGGGTCGCCGGGGTACCGCCGCAGCTCGTCCTCCCGGCACTCGACCGCCGCCCAGGGGTCGGCGGCGAAATCCGGCCACTCGTCTGACGCGGAGTGGTCGTCCATGACAATTCTCCCGCTTTCGGTGGTCACCACGTTGACACTTGCCTCACCCCGCGTGCAAGACTGACCGCGCCCGGCCACCGTACAGCGCACGAATGCGGGTGGGGAACCATGCGGAACACGGCACACCGAGGCGGTGGGACCGCCGTCGGATCGCCCGCCCTCGCCGCGCTGTCGGCCCTGGCGCTGGTCGTGGCCTGCGCCTGCGCGGGCACGCTGGCCCTCGCCACCCGGGGCGACGGCACCACCGCCGCCCCGCTCCCGCCGAGCGGCGGTGCGGACACCACCCGGACCACCACGTCGACCGCGGGTGCGCGGCGCACGACCACCGAGTCCACCTCGGACACGCCGACCAGCGCGACCGCCCTGCCCCCGGACTTCGAGGTCGTCACCGGGGCGAACGGGATGACCACCGCGATCCCGGTCGGCGCCACGCTGAACACCCGGGCGGACGGCACCGCCACCGACGCGACCACCCCCGACGCCCCCGACCGGGTGCTCCGCTTCGGCGGCGCGCTCCAGGAGCCGGGCGACATCCTCACCGTGCACCGCGCCTACGCCCAGCAGGTGGCGGCCCAGACGGCGGACTACCGGGAGGTCGAGCTGCGGGAGACGACGTACCACGGCGTCCCGGCCGTGCTGTGGGAGTACGAGAACACCACCTCCCGCGGACCGCGTCACTCGCGGTCGGTCTACTGGCGGCTCAACGGGGTCGAGTACTTCCTGATCGCCAGTTCGACCCCGTCGACGTGGGCCGAGACGGCGGCCGCCTTCACCGTCATGGTCGACAACTCCACCCCGTGAGGGAGCAGATGCCCGAGCAGGACCGATCCCCGGAGCGGGACGACACCACGCGCCACCTGTGCGCCGCCGCGCACCTGGACCACCGGTTCGCCGACGCGGCGATCACCGAGTTCCTGCTCGAACCGACCCGGTCGATCGCCCCGTCACCCGGGGTCGACGACGGGGCGGTGCTGGCCGAGGCGGTCGCCGCCCGGGTCCGGCGCAAGCTGGTCGACCTGGCGCTGGTGCTGCTGGCCGTCGCGCTGCTCGCCGCCGCCCCTTGGGGGGTGCTGATCGCCTGGGTCGTGCTGTCGCTGCTGGTCTCCGCCTCCGGCCTGCGCTCGGCGGTTCAGGCCCGGGTGGGCAAGGGGTCGACCGGCACCGTGCCACTGGTCCTCGGCGGTGTGGTGGTCCTGGTCCTGCTGTTCCTGCTGAACCCCACGCTGGGCCGCGACCTCGAAGACCTCTTCGACTCGCTGTCCGAACCCACCTACGACTACTCCGACACCGGCCGCCTGGTCGAGGACGACGGCACGGCGGCCACCGTGTGGACGGTGCTCCTGGTGCTGGCCTGCCTGGGGGTCCTGGTGACCGACCGGGTCACCGTGTGGCGGCTGGTGGTGGGGCGGTTCCGGCGCAACGCGGGCAGGCTGCCCGCCCTCGCCACCACGCTCGCCGAGCGCCCGATCTTCCAGTTGGCGCCGCTGACGGCCCTGCGCACCCTGCGGGAGCGCTACGCGGCGGAACCCGCGCGGATCGCCGCGGACGACCCCGCGCCCGAGGCCGGTCCACCGGTCCCGGTCGTGGTGCACCGCGGCTACGACCCGTTCGTCGGCGCTGGCGTGCTGCACCACCCGTGGTCGGTCGTGGTCCCGCTGGTCGCGGACCCGAACGCGGACGAGGTCCGGCCGCTGGCCACCGGGATGCTCTACGACGGGATCGTCACCGAGATCGAGGACCTGCGGGCGGCGACCACCCTGACCCCCGGTGGCAGGCTGGCCAGGCTCACCGCGGACCGGCTGGTCGTGGTCTCCGCCGACGAGCTGATCGACCACCTCGGCGACGACGAGTCGCGGGTGTTCCTGGAGGTTCCCGGGACGGCGCCCTACGACCTGCTCAGCGAGCGGCGGGCGCTGGCGCTGCGCGACCGGCCGGTGGAGTGGGCCCGGTTCTACCGCTGCTTCCGGGTGGAGACCTGGGACCGCGACCTGGTCATGTCGGTGTACCTGCACGTCGCCCTGGACGACACCACGCTGTACGTGGAGTGGACCCCGTGCGTGCTGCGCCCCATCAGCGACACCTACCAGCGGATCGACGCCGAGTCGCCCTCCGGCGTGCGCCCAGTGCTGCGTGCGGCCCTCGACCTGATCCGGCTGCCGGTGAGCCTGCCGGGGCGGGTCGGCCGGTTGCTGCGGCTGCTGCGCCCGATCAAGGACGGCCGCGGCGTGATCAACCCGGACCGGTACGGCTCGCTGCACAGCCTGCGCGAACTCGCCGCGGACGACCGGGAGCACAACTACTTCCAGCTCGCCGACCGGGACCGCTACCTGAAGATCCTGGAGAGCCGGGTGACCCTGGCGGTGAGCCGGATGCTGCGGGACGCGGGCTACCAGGTGGCCTCGTTCGAGGAGCAGGTGTCGACGGTCATCAACAACAGCGTGCACATCGGCGGCTCGGTCACCGGCGGGAACGTCGTCGCGGGCTCGCGGAACACCATCACCCAGCCGACCCAGCGGAGAGGACCGGGGAAGTGAGCGACGAGGAGCGCGGCGGCAGGCGGATCGACCAGAGCGGTGCCGTGCACGGCAACAGCGTGGTGATCGGCGGGAACGCCAGCGGCACCGTGGTGGCGGGCAACGGCAACACCATCGGCGCCGCGGACCCGGTGGCGCTCGGGCGGCTGGTGGCCGGGCTGCGCGCCCGCGTGCCCGATCGGCCGGAGAACGCCGGGGTGGGTGCGGCGCTGGACGAGTTGGCGGAGGAGGTCGCCCAGGCCGAGCCGGACCCCGGTGGGGTGCGGTGGTTGTGGGGCAAGTGCCGGAGGTTGCTCGCGACGGCGGTGGGGGTGAGCGGGGGGCTGGCGGCGCTGGGGGGTGATGTGGAGCAGATCGAGGCGGCGATCGGTTCGGTGTTCGGGTCCTAGGTTCTCAAAGCGCCGGGATTTTCGTGGCGGTGCCCGGGGGCCGATCTGCTCGGCCGTGCCTGTGTTCAAGAGCCGGGATTTTGTCGCTGGTGCCCGGGTGGGTGAATCTGCTCGGGCGGGGCCCCTACAGCGATCATGCGCCCAGTGTGACCGAGTGGGGCTGAAGAGATGCCCCACAGCCCAAGCAGGCTCGCACATGATCGCTACCCCCACCCAAGCACATCCACCCACCCGGGCATTTTCGTAGCCGGGCCGGCGGCTGCGGGGGTGGCTGGTTTTCGCTGCGCCGCTGACGGCTCGGGGTGGCTGGTCGCCCGGCTGGCGGTTTGTGGGGGTGGTCGCCGGCTGCGCGGGGTGGAGTGGCGGGCCGCCTGGCCGTCGGTTGGTGGGGTGGTCGGCGGCTGCGCGCGGTGGGGGTCGGGGTGGCTTCTTGGGGAAAGCCCCGACCCTCATGTGCGGCGGGCGGTGGTGAAGCGGGGGCGGCCTGCCAGGTCCCGGTGTGCCCGCACGTCGGTGAACAGGGTGCGGGCGGCGAACAGGGCGGGGACGGACTCGCCGTGGGTGTCGTCGTGCTCGACCGCCAGGGCGCCGCCGGGGCGCAGGAGGCGGGCGCACAGGCCCACCACGGGTCGGATGACGTCGAGGCCGTCGGGGCCGGAGAACACCGCCGCGTGCGGGTCGTGGTCGGCGACCTCCGGGGGGACCGGGGTGCCCTCGGGGACGTACGGGGGGTTGCAGACGACCAGGTCGACTTGGCCGTCGAGGTCGGTCAGGGTGGTCGGGGCGGTGACGTCGGCCGCGTGCAGGCGGATCGGGGTGTCCCCGGCGGCGGCGCGCAGGTCGGCGTTGCGGCGGGCCCAGGACAGGGCGCCGGGGTCCTGCTCGACCGCGTGCACCACCGCGTCGGGGCGGGCGTTGGCCAGGGCCAGGGCCAGGGCGCCCGAGCCGGTGCACAGGTCCACCACGACCGGGGAGCGGGTGCCGCGCAGGAAGTCCGCTCCCCAGGCGAACAGCAGCTCGGTCTCCGGGCGCGGGACGAACACGCCCGCGCCGACCTCGACGTCGACCGCGCCCATCGGGGCGGTGCCGACGAGGTGTTGCAGCGGCTCCCGGGCGGCCCGGCGGGAGACCAGGGTGCCCAGGGCCGACAGCACGCCCGCGTCGACCAGGGGCACCGTCAGCAGCTTGCCCCTGGGGACGCCGAGGACGTGCGCGGCGAGCAGTTCGGCGTCGTTGCGCGGACTGGCGACACCGGCCGCGGTGAGTACGCGTTCGGCCTCGGTCACCGCGAGGCGCAGGGGTTGCCTGGTCACCGGGACAGCCTCTCACCCGCCGCCGTGGGCGGCGAGTCGCTCCTCGCGGTCGGCGGTGGCCAGGGCGTCGAGCACGGCGTCGAGGTCGCCGTCGAGGACGGTTTCCAGGTTGTGGGCCTTGTAGCCGACCCGGTGGTCGGAGATGCGGTTCTCCGGGTAGTTGTAAGTGCGCACCCGCTCGGACCGGTCCACGGTCCGCACCTGGCTGCGCCGGGCGTCCGAGGCCTGCTTCTGCGCCTCCTCCTCGGCGGCGGCGGCCAACCGGGAGCGCAGCACCTGCATGGCGCGCGCCTTGTTCTGCAACTGGGAGCGCTCGTTCTGGCAGGACACCACGATGCCGCTGGGCAGGTGGGTGATCCGCACCGCCGAGTCGGTCGTGTTGACGCTCTGCCCGCCCTTGCCCGAGGAGCGGTAGACGTCGACCCGGAGGTCCTTGTCGGGGATGTCCTCGAAGTCGGCGGCGTCCTCGGCCTCCGGGTAGACCAGCACGCCCGCGGCGGAGGTGTGGATGCGGCCCTGCGACTCGGTGGCGGGCACCCGCTGCACGCGGTGCACCCCGCCCTCGAACTTCAACCGGGCCCACACGCCCTCCGGGTCGCTGCCCCGGCTCTTGATGGCGACCGTGACGTCCTTGTAGCCGCCCAGGTCGGACTCGGTGCCGTCGAGCACCTCGGCCTTCCACCCGTGCCGCTCGGCGTAGCGCAGGTACATCCGCAGCAGGTCGCCCGCGAACAGCGCCGACTCCTCGCCGCCCTCACCGGACTTGACCTCCAGCACCACGTCGTCGCCGTCGTGCGGGTCGCGCGGGAGGAGCTGCTCGGTCAGCTTGGTCTCCAGCTCCGGGATGCGCCCGGCCAGCGACTCGGCCTCCGCGGCGAACCCCGGGTCCTCGGCGGCCAGCTCGCGGGCCGCCTCCAGGTCGCTGCGGGCGGCCTCCAGGTCGCGCAGCGTCCGGATCACCGGGCTCAGCTCCGCGTAGCGGCGCCCGAGCTTGCGCGCCCGGTCCTGGTCGGCGTGCACGGCCGGGTCGGCGAGGGTCTTCTCCAGGTCGCCGTACTCGGCGACCAGCTCGGACAGTGAGGACGAGTCCACCGGGTTCACCTGCAGTTCCATCAGTCGATCGGGTCCGGACACAGCGACGGCGCCCGCCCCGAGCCGGGGGCGGGCGCCGTGCGCGAAGCTACTTGGCGGCGAGGGCGCGCTTGCCGTAGCGCGCCTCGAAGCGGGCGATCCGCCCACCGGTGTCGAGCACCCGCTGCTTGCCCGTGTAGAACGGGTGGCAGCGCGAGCAGACGTCGACGGTCATGGCGGCGGGACGGGTGCTGCCCGTCGTGAAGGTGTTGCCGCAGCCGCAGGTCACGGTGGTCGCGGCGTAGTTCGGGTGGATACCGTTTCGCACGGTGGTCGCCTTTCTCATGTGGCCGCCGGGTCCCCGGTGGAGCTGGGGTGAACCGGTGCCTGGCTCGACCTGACAGTGTGCCAGACGATGCTGACGGGCAGTACAACCCGCCGGGCCCATGCAGTATTCCGACCGCTCACCGGACCTGGGCGGCTGCTCGCCGACGCATCACGCCGCTCACAGACAGTAGTGATTTCCGCTCGCGGCGTGACGGAGACTGGCCGGGTGCTGTGCAGAGTCGGCAGACCGTTGTCTGTCTCCGCGTGGTTGTCCGCCCCCGTGCTCTTCGCCGCCGCCGTGCTCGGCCTGACCGGGGCGGCGGGCCTGGTCCTGCGGGCGACCTGGGCGGTCACCCTGTCGAGCTGGCTTGGCGGGGCGGCCGCGGCGGTGGCCACGGTCCTCGCCGGGTCGGTGAACTGGCGCTCACCGGTGCAGCGGGTGGTGCTGTCGGTGGGCTACCCCGTGGGGCTGCTGGGCCTGGGGCTGGTGTCGGACGCCGTGGCGGTGCCCCTGGGAGCGGCGGCAGCGGTCGGCGTCCCCGCGGCGGCGGTGCTGGTGGTGCTGGTGGTGCGGCAGATCATGAGCGACTCCGCCTCGGAGGCCCGGCACGCGCGGTGAACCCGTAGACAGCGGCGGACCTGTGGACAACTGCCGCCGCAGACCACGGTTGTGTCCGACCCCGGTGCTTGGATCGATTCGGGGGCTGCTCAGACCGGGGAGCGCCGACTCCCGACCCCGCGAAAAGCCGTGGGCCCCACCGGAGAACCGGTGGGGCCCACGGCCGATCAGCGGACTCAGACGTCGCCGGAGGGCGTCGTCTTGGCCACCTGCATCAGGAACTCGATGTTCGTCCGGGACTTGCGCAGCCGGTCGAGCAGCAGCTCGATCGCGGCCTGGCTGTCCAGGGCGTGCAGGACGCGGCGGAGCTTCACCGTGACCGCCAGCTCATCCGGGGAGAGCAGCAGCTCTTCCTTGCGGGTGCTGGACGGGTCGACGTCGACCGCGGGGAAGATGCGCTTGTCGGCGATCTTGCGGTCGAGCTTCAGCTCGGCGTTGCCGGTGCCCTTGAACTCCTCGAAGATCACCGTGTCACCCGCGGAACCGGTCTCCACCAGGGCGGTGGCGAAGATGGTCAGCGAGCCGCCGTTCTCGATGTTGCGCGCCGCGCCCAGGAACCGCTTGGGCGGGAACAGCGCCGTCGAGTCGACACCACCGGAGAGGATCCGGCCGGACGCCGGGGCCGCCAGGTTGTAGGCGCGGCCGAGGCGGGTGATCGAGTCGAGCAGGACCACCACGTCGTGGCCCATCTCCACCAGGCGCTTGGCGCGCTCGATGGACAGCTCGGCCACCGTGGTGTGGTCGCCCGGCGGGCGGTCGAAGGTGGAGGCGATGACCTCGCCCTTCACCGACCGCTGCATGTCGGTGACCTCCTCCGGCCGCTCGTCGACGAGCACGACCATGAGGTAGACCTCGGGGTTGTTGGTGGCGATGGCGTTGGCGATCGCCTGTAGCACCGAGGTCTTGCCCGCCTTGGGCGGGGACACGATGAGCGCGCGCTGCCCCTTGCCCACCGGCATCACCAGGTCGATGACGCGGGTGGTGAGGATGTGCGGCTCGGTCTCCAGGCGGAGGCGCTCGTTCGGGTAGAGCGGCGTCAGCTTGGTGAACTCGGGGCGGTTCTTGGCCGCGTCCGGCTCCAGGCCGTTGATCGTCTCCACCCGCACCAGCGGGTTGAACTTCTGCCGCTGCTGCTCGCCGTCGCGCGGCTGGCGGACCAGACCGGTGATGGCGTCGCCCCGGCGCAGGCCGTACCTGCGCACCAGCGACAGCGAGACGTAGACGTCGTTCGGGCCCGCCAGGTAGCCGGAGGTCCGGACGAACGCGTAGTTCTCCAGGACGTCGAGGACCCCGGCGACCGGGAGCAGGACGTCGTCGTCGCGCACCTCGGTGTCGTTCTGACCGCCACCGCCGGTGGTGCCCTCGACGCGCCCGCCCCGGCGGCGCCGGTCGCGGAAGCGCCGACCGCGGCGACCGCCGCGCTCGTCGTCGTCATCGTCGTCCGGCCCGGTGGACCGGTTCTCCTGCTGGCGCTCCTGGTTGCGCTCCTGGCCGCGGTTGCGCTCGCCGCGGTCGGGGCGCTCGCCCCGGTCCTGGCGGTCACCGCGGTCGGACCGCTCACCGCGGTCCGGGCGGTCGTTGCGGTCGCCCCGCTCCGGCCGTTCCCCGCCGCGGCGGTTGTCCGGGCGGTCACCGCGCTGCTGGCGGTCCTGGCGCTGGTCGTCGCCGCGGGCGACCCGCTGCTCCGGCGCGGACTGCTCGCCGTCGGGGCTGCCCGCCGACCGACCGGCCGCGCGGCGGCGGCGGTTCTCCCGGCGGGGGCCCTCGTCGCCCTCGGACCGGGTGTCCGGCCGCTCGGGCGCCTCGGCCGG